>DHIM01000010.1:0-12363 GCA_002403785.1 Clostridium sp. UBA4746 | reverse complement strand
ATAAGCCAAAATCAAAATTCCTAAGGATAAGTTTTGCTTTGATTATAAGTGGAGCATTAGGAAATTTATATGATAGATTATTTTATAAATATGTTGTAGACTTTGTTTTACTTCATTATAAGGAAATATATTATTTCCCCACATTTAACATAGCTGATAGCTTGGTAGTTGTGGGAACAGTGATTTTGGCAATTTCTATAGTAAAGGAAGAGGTATAGATGGAAAATTTTGAGTTTAGAGTTGATGAAAGTTCAGTTGGTACAAGATTAGATGTTTTTATTTCTAATGAGTTTGAAAACAAATCTCGAGCATATATTCAAAAAATAATTGAAGGTGAAACTGCGACTGTAAATGGTAAATGTAGAAAAAGCAATTATAAATTAAAATTAGAGGATAAAGTATCATTAGCCATCCCGGATCCTGTAGAATTAAACGTAAAAGCAGAAGACATCCCATTAGACGTTCTTTATGAAGATAGTGACGTAATTGTAATTAATAAACCACAGGATATGGTGGTTCACCCAGCACCAGGGAATTATAGTGGCACATTAGTTAATGCGCTCTTAAATCATTGCACAGACCTATCAGGAATCAATGGTGTACTTAGACCAGGCATAGTGCATAGAATCGATAAAGATACATCTGGAGCCTTAGTTGTTGCTAAAAATGATACTGCACATAATTCTCTTGCAGCACAGCTTAAAGACCACTCAATGACAAGAAGTTATTTAGCTCTTGTAGAAGGTATTATTAAAGACGATGAAGGTACTATTAATGAACCTATTGGAAGGCACCCTAAAGATAGGATAAAAATGGCGATTGTTGAAAGTGGTAAAAAGGCTATTACTCATTTTAAAGTAATAGAACGGTTTGATAGTTATACATTAGTAGAATGTAACTTAGAAACAGGTAGAACTCATCAAATAAGAGTACATATGGCAAAGATAGGACATCCTTTAGTCGGTGACTTGATATATGGTTATAAAAAACAGAGTTTTAATTTGAAAGGACAGGTTTTACATGCAAAAAAACTTGGATTTATACACCCAAGTACTAATGAATATATGGAATTTGTTTCACCGCTACCGAATTATTTTGAAAAACTTTTAATTAAGTTAAAAAAATAGTTGAAAAAAACACGAAAAATGCGCTATAATGTTAGCAATATAATATCTATGCCTTTAAATGTTCCAGAGAGATCATAAGGATAAAGATAGCAATACTATTATATATGTATAGTATGCCTTTACCTTTTGGTAAAGGCTTTTTTTATATTGAGCTAATTAACATAGATAATATTATTAGGTAGGAGGTGAAATTATGGAATTCAAATCAGTATTATTAGATGAAAAAGCAATAAAAAGAACATTGACAAGAGTAGCACACGAAATCATTGAGAAAAATAAAGGAATAGAAAACATTATTTTTGTAGGTATAAAAAGAAGAGGGGTACCAATTGCTGAAAGAATAGCTTATTTAATAGAAGAGTTTGAGGGAATTAAAGTTCCAGTAAGTAGTGTAGATATTACTTTATATAGAGATGACCTTACTTCATTAGATGATCAGCCAGTCTTAAATAATATAAATCTAGGTATAGATGTAAGGGGTAAAAAAATAATTTTAGTAGATGATGTATTATATACTGGAAGAACTGCTAGGGCAGCAATTGACGCCATAATAGATAAGGGAAGACCTCAGATGATACAATTAGCTGTTCTAGTAGATAGAGGACATAGAGAGCTACCGATTAGAGCTGATTATGTAGGCAAAAACATACCTACTTCAGGTAAAGAGATGATCTCTGTTGAACTTTCAGAAATAGATGAAAAAGATTCAGTAAGTATATATGAGCTTTGATCTTTTAATATAGTCCTAAAGAGACTAAAAGGAGGAACTAATGAAAAATTTTATAGATGTTGATGAAAAATTACCTATATTAAAAACTCTCCCATTAAGCTTCCAGCACTTATTTGCTATGGTGGGGGCGACTATACTTGTACCAATGCTTACAGGTCTTAGTCCATCAATTGCGCTATTTTGTAGTGGCGTTGGAACTTTATTATATATATTAGGTACAAAAGCTAGGCTTCCTGCTTATGTAGGTTCATCCTTTGCGTTTATAGGACCCATGGGCGTTGCGACAAAGGCATATGGACAAAGTTCTATGTTATCAGGCATAATTGCTGCGGGGTTTGTATATGTAATTGTAGCTCTAATTATTAAACTTATAGGAATCAAGTGGCTAAATAGAGCTCTGCCTCCAGTTGTGGTAGGGTCTGTTGTAATTGTAATAGGGCTTAGTTTAGCTAGTGTTGCAATAGAGTGGTCAGGACTAAATTCAGCATTTACAACCCCAGCATTAGACGGGGTATCCAGAGCCACATGGATAGCTATATCAATGACAACTTTAGCAATAGCAATAATGGGTACTATGTATTTTAAAGGATTTTTCGGGGTTGTGCCAATTCTTATTGCCATGGTAGTTGGGTATATACTTTCTATATTTCTAGGAGTAATTTCACCTGAAGTTTTAAATAATATAGGGTCAGCAAAATTTATTAGGTTACCAAGTTTTGTGATGCCTACATTTAACATAAATGCTATTATGCTTATGGCACCAATAGCTTTCGTAACACTCGCTGAACATATTGGGCATGTATATGTTACAAGTAATGTTTGTGGGAAAAACTTCACAAAAGATCCAGGGCTTCATAGATCGATACTTGGAGATGGGATTGCTACTATGTTTGCGGGTTTAGTAGGAGGCCCTCCTAATACGACTTACGGTGAGAATATAGGAGTTATGGCAATTACTAAGGTTTACAGTGTTTGGGTAATTGGAGGAGCGGCTATTATAGCAATTATATTATCCTTCATAGGACCAGTTTCAGAAGTTATAAGCAATATTCCATTACCTGTAATTGGAGGAGTAAGTGTTATGTTATTTGGAATAATTGCATCTTCTGGTTTTAGAATATTTGTGGAAGATAAAGTCGATTTTAGTAAAAAGAGAAATTTAATAATTGCTTCAGTGATAATAGTGTTAGGGATTGGTGGAGGCGGTATTAAGTTCCCATTCTTTGGAACACCAGTTGAAATTGCAGGACTTGCTTTAGCTACTTTGGTGGGTATAATATTGAACTTAGTTTTACCTGAAAATAGTAAGGTAGGAGATAATTAATAAGTGTTTAATACATAAAACTTTACACTTAAGTGTCAGAGTAGTTCTGACACTTTTATTTATTTTAAAGAAGTGTTATTTAAAAATTATAGACAATGATAACAAATAGAGATATTATAATATGAGTAATGTTTGTTATAAGCATAAGAGAAATGGGAGAGATATATATGATGTATACTTTAATTGCCACTACGACATTTGGTTTAGAAGCTGTCACAGCTAAGGAACTAAAAGCACTAGGGTATGAAAATTTAATTGTAGAAAATGGGAGAGTAATATTTGACGGAGACGAAATGGATATTGCTATATGTAATATTTGGTTAAGAACGGCAGAAAGACTGTTTATCAAAATGGCTGAATTTAAAGCTTTGTCTTTTGAAGAACTATTTCAAGGTACAAAAGCTGTAAATTGGGGCGATTTAATACCAGAAGATGGTAATATGCATATCATAGGTAAATCTGTAAAATCACAGCTTCATAGTGTACCAGATTGTCAAGGTATAGTAAAAAAGGCAGTAGTAGAGTCTATGAAGAAAAAATATGATAAAGAGTGGTTTTCAGAAGAAGGACCTGAGTATAAGATAGAAGTTGCAATTTTAAGAGACTTAGTAACTTTATCAATAGATACTTCAGGGGTTGGACTACATAAGAGAGGGTATAGAGAATATGCTGGTGAGGCACCACTTAAGGAAACTTTAGCTGCTGCACTTGTGCTTATAAGTAAATGGGATAGCACAAGAGTTTTAGCTGACCCACTTTGTGGTTCTGGAACAATAGCAATAGAAGCAGCTCTTATTGCCAAAAATATGGCTCCAGGAATAAATAGAAAGTTTGCAAGTGAGACTTGGCCAACTATGGATCACGACATATGGGATCAAGTTAGAGAGGGTGCAAGACGAACTGTAAACACCAATGAAGTTGAAATACTAGCTTCAGATATTGATGGAAGACTATTAAAGGTTGCAATAGATAATGCAGAAAAAGCAGGAGTCAAAGATTTTATAAAATTTCAGAAAATACCTATGCAGGATTTTGCTTCTAGGCAGAAATATGGAGTTATAATTACAAACCCACCATATGGGGAAAGATTGGGAGAGGCGGAAGAAGTAAAAAAACTACATGTTGATCTTGGAGTGATGTATTCAAGCTTAAACGAATGGTCTTGTTTCGTTATAACATCTAACCGTGAGTTTCAGAAGGAATTTGGAAAGAAAGCAGATAAAAACAGAAAATTATATAATGGAAGATTATTATGTTATTATTATCAGTATATAAAAGAAATACCTAGGAAAAAGAAGGAAGACTAAAAGTGCATATGTGTGAAGGTTCTCCTTGACGTTACTTGCAATAAGAACTCAAAACGTGAAATTCAATTAATAAATTCTAATCTTTTTCAAATATAAATTTCTCTAGCACTCACATTCGCCTTCCTAGCTCAGGTTCGCTAGCCTGCCATCCTAGCAGGCTTACGAGAATTTTATATTGGGAAAAGAAGGATTTATAATTTGAATTTCAATGTTCTTTCGCTACTTATTGCAAGCAACTTCGGAGAAATCTCATACTATCATGCATGTGATTGTGGAAGGTCAAGAGATAGGGAGTTGCTATCCCTCGGTTGGAAGGGTTATGAGAATTTCTCAATAAAGATAAGACAAGGGATATGTGTATAATACATATATCCCTTGTCTTATTTTGGGTTTATATTTCGGTGAATGAATTAGAAAAATAATTATATATTTTGATGAAAATAAGTCGCATAAAGTAATTAATGTTTATATTTTGTTGCATTGTTCGTATATATTATCGCAAGTAAACCCATATTTCTTATATAACAATAACAATATAAAACGAAAGAAGTATACACTTAAAAATGGAGGTGAATAGACAGTTTGGAATTTAATAATAGGGCAATAAAATTTCAAGAAATGGTTAGAGATCAATCAAACGATGAAATTATAATTGTGGATTTTATGTTTGCCGATGATAATGAAAGAAAAAAATGCATAAAGAACCTATGTAGTAAAAGTAGAGAAGATTTATCTAGTGTAATTGAAAATAAACATTATACTAATATAGAAGAATTAGAAAAATATATTAGAGTTTTAGGTTGTAAAATTCATAGAGAGCATATCGTGAATTTTACATGGATAGTAGAAATTGAAAATAAGATTTTATCTTAAATTATCATCTATATAGGACAAATAGTCTCTTCACATCTTCATTGCTATGTATATGGATATTCTGAATATAACACAATACCAATTGAGATTTATTATTTTCTTTATCTGTCATACTTATTAAATATATATTAGGATAACTACATAATAGTATGACTTTCTCCGGAAGTGACTTGAAATAAGAAGAGCAGAAAAAATTGAAATTCCATTTAGAAATTCTTGTTTTGTAAATGGAAAATTCCCGTGAACCTGACAGGAAGTCAGGTTAGCGAACCCGAGACAGGACGTCGAGTGTGAGTGCCAAAGAATTTTTCATGAACAAAACACTAGAATTTCTTAATGAAATTTCATATTTCAAGCTCTTATTTGGAGTCGCGCAGGAGAAAGTTAGACAGATGCACTCTTTTTTATTCTATTCTTTCTAAAGTACTTTCGCTAGGAGTTATATACATAGTTTTATTTGTTGAGTATATAACCATTCCAGGTTTAGCACCTGTTGGTTTCTTTACATTTCTAACCTGCGTATAATCAACAGGTACACTAGAAGAATTTTGGGATTTGCTATAAAATGCTGATAGGTTTCCAGCCTCGAGTAGTGTGGCTTCTGGTATATCCCCTATATTTTTAATAATAACATGAGAACCAGGTATATCCTTTGTGTGTAGCCACGTATCATTTTTATTTGCAAGTTTTAGAGTTAACAAATCATTTTGAATATTATTTCGACCAACATAAATGTCGATGCCATCACTTGAAATAAAGTGCATTGGTTTAGTTGGTTTTGCTTTTTTCATTTTATTGTGTTTTTTTATTGTAATATATTCAGTTACTATTAATTCATTTTTAATATCTTCAATTCCATTATAGTTTTCTACATTTATTATGTTAGTGAGTACAGAATGAAGGTATTTTAACTCGTTTTTAGTAAGATTCATTTGAATTAATGCCATTTCTTCTGCTATCTTAAACTTATTATATTTTTTATAATAATATTGAACATTTTGTGAGGGCGTTTTATTTTCGTCGAGTTTAATTTTAACGTACTCACCATTTTCGCTATAATAATTTACAACACTTGCAAATTTGTCACCCTTTTTAAGGGAGTATATATTGGCAGTTAGGAGTTCGCCGTTTAACTTATAAGCACCTTTAGTGGTACAGTCTTTTAAGGTTTGGGTAAGTATTCTAACTTTTTTATCACAACGATTTATATTGTTATTAACTATCTTTTGAAGGTTTGAGCTTTTAGCATTTAATCTATCATGTTTATCTTTGCGAAAATAAAAGGTCTCTATTAATTTAGAGGGTGAATCATATTTTTCGCAATCATAATCATTTAAAGACGTAAGCTTTATACAATGAAAATCCTTTAATTTATCGTTCTTAGCATAAGAAGCTAAAAAAACATTATCATGCATGTTTTTAAACGTGTCTACTGTAAATTCATAAATATTTTTAGCATGTTCTAAATTAAATTCAGTATTTTGCGCATTATATCTATAAACAAGTTCCGATGATAAGTTAGAACTTACTCCAGTGAAGCTGCCCGTGAAAAACTTTTCACCAAATTGTATGTCTTTATCAGTTAAGTATTTATAAAATTCATCATAACTAAAATTAAAAGCATCTAGTTTTGTGGAAGCAGGAGGGTATATATATTCAACACCAGTATATAAAACACGATAACTGTTAACATCTGAACTAACATGTTTAATGCTATCCATAATTAGGTTGTCACGTGTTCGAACTAAGCTAATGTTACTATGTCTACCCATTATTTCAATTATTAGTGAATATACACTATCAAACCCTAATTCATCGCTACTTTTAAAATCAATAATTAATAATCTATCTGAATTTAGTTGCTTAACATCTAGTACGGTGGCAGTATTTAAATATTTTCTTAGAACCATGCAGAATTTAGGTGCCTGTATTGGGTTTTGTTTATTGAATTCTGTAAAATGAATTCTTGGAAAATTGGAGCTAGAACTTATTAATAACTTATAGACTTTTCTATTCTTTTTAAAACTTAATATAACTTCATCTTTTTCTGGCTGGGTTACTTTATCAACTCTACAATCTATTATTATACCTTTTATTTCCTCAACGAGGCTAGATAAATAAATTCCATCTAATGCCATATATATCATCCTTTCATTATGTTTAATCATCACCTGCGAAGCTGTTATTAACGACTTCTTAAGAAGGCTTAATATATCCCACAAAAGTATTTTTGCTATAGTATATAACATACACTTATAGTAGTAGGTAACTTTCCTTCTGAAATGTTGTTAAACTTTATAAATCTTATTTATGCTTTGCTAATAATACATTATATACTATACTACTATTAAGATATATTATCATTAACAGTATACCATTAAAGAAAATTATTGAAAAGTCATGGTATGCGGCAGCAAGGAGGAGGAGTTTTATGGGAATTATAAACTTTACAAAAATGCAGGGAACGGGAAATGATTTTATTATTATTGATGATTTTGAGGAAAAATATAATAATTTAGGGGAATTAGCTAGCAAACTATGTGATAGGCATTATGGAATAGGTGCTGATGGCATTTTAATGGTTAGAAAAAGTGATATAGCAGATATACAGATGATAATTATTAACGCTGACGGTTCTTATGCGTCTATGTGTGGTAATGGCATAAGGTGTTTTGCTAAGTATATATGGGAAAAAAAATATGTGTTAGGCGATAGTATAAAAATTGAAACTGGTGACGGAATTAAGCTTGCAAGTATTTCTGTTAAAGATGGTAAAGCTTACGGTGTAACTATAAATATGGGAAAATACAGTTTTAATCCTAAAAGCATACCAGCTTTATCATCGGTGGAAATAATAAATAAAAAATTAGAGAGTGAGCATAGGGATTACTATATTACGTCCTTGCTTATGGGTGTACCACATACTATTGTTTTTGGGAAACTTGAAGAGTATGAAGTTTCCGAAGGAAAATTTATTGAGTCTCATGATCTGTTTCCTGAAAATACAAATGTGAACTTTTGTGAAGTAGTAGATAAAAACATGATTAAGGTTAAAACTTGGGAAAGAGGTGCAGGACCGACCTTAGCTTGTGGAACTGGGAGTTGTGCCTGCGTGGTAGCAGCAAATAAATTAGGATACACAGGTGAAAAAGTAACAGTAAAAGTTCCAGGTGGTGTGCTTAATATTGAAATTGTTAAAGAAGAGGTTCTCATGGAAGGACCAGCAGAAATCACCTTCAAGGGAAAATTTTATATAAAATAAAATCACTGCAACTGTCTATTAATAATAGCACAGTTGTTTTTTTATGCATTTTTTTTTGCATAAAGCGAGTAAAAGTGAATAAAACTCTTAAAAATGACAATGCTTACAAATAGGATATCCTTGGTAAATTTCACATATTAGGAAAGGTAAAATACTATGAAAAAAAAGTTGCTCCAATTATTATTAAATAAGAACTTAATTACCTCGAAGATGTATAAAGAAGTAAAAGAACTTTCACTTAAGAGAAGTTGCAGTGAAGAGCAAATAATTCTGCGTGATATAAAAGTAGATATAAATGAGCTTATTAAAATATTAGATAATGATTTTAACATACCCTATGTTGATTTGGAATCTATCTGCGAAAAAAATGGAGCATTTAATTTAATATCAAAAGAGGTAGCTAATAGATATAGTTTAATACCATTTTATGATATGAATAATGAAGTACATGTGGCCTTTTCAAATCCATTCGAAATAAAAGTTATTGATGAGCTAAAGTTTATAACAAACAGAAAGATTAAAGTATTCTTCGCCTTAGAGAGTCATATCTCAGAAGTTATTAAAAATTGCTATGGAAAACAAATTGTAGATGTGGCAGTTGAAGAAATGAAAAAAGAATATATGCTAGAATTTAAACGAAAAAATGAAGATGCACATTCGGCATTTTCTACTGAAAATGCACCTGTAATAAGGATAACGAACTCCTTACTAAAACAGGCTGTAGATGCAGAAGCTAGTGACATCCATCTAGAACCTTTTAAGGATTTTGCTATAATTAGAATGAGAGTAGATGGCATTCTTAGCGAAATAAACCAAATTCCGAGTAATGTATATAAGTCATTATGTACCAGACTGAAAATTATGGCTAATATGGATATAGCTACTAAGTTAGTTCCTTTAGATGGTAAGATAACTGAAAATATAGATGGTTTAGACTATGATTTCAGAGTATCTTCGCTGCCAACTATGTATGGAGAGAAACTAGTTATAAGAGTTCTATATAAAGTTGAGAGATTCATTAATTTGGACTCATTAGGTTTTAGTTCTGATAAAGTTACGCTTTTAAGGGACATATTAAAGCTTTCACATGGAATGATATTAGTCGCAGGACCTACAGGAAGCGGTAAATCAACAACATTATATGCGCTATTAAATGAAATTAATAGCAAATGTAAAAATATTATTACTATAGAGGATCCAATTGAATATAATATGCCTAGAGTCAATCAAGTAAATGTTAATAACAAAGCGGGTCTTACGTTTTCAAATGGATTAAGGAGTATTTTGAGGCAAGATCCTGATGTAATAATGATTGGAGAGATACGAGATGAGGAAACAGCACATATAGCTGTAAGAGCATCAATAACTGGACATTTAGTCTTATCAACTCTTCACACAAATGGCGCTACTGCATCAATATCTAGGCTTATAGACATGGGTATACCATCATATTTAGTTGCAGATTCATTAGTTGTTGTATTAGCTCAGAGATTAGTAAGAAAATTATGCCCTTATTGTAAAACTGAATATAATATTATTCATGATAAGTTTGAGCATCTAGGATTTAAGATGGGAGAAAAAACATATAAAGCCTCAGGATGTAATAAGTGTAATGAAACTGGATATAAAGGGAGAACTGTGATATATGAATTATTAAAATTAGATAGTAATCACAAATCCATTATTGCAAGGAGTGGAATAAGTGATGAGCTTTGGAATTATTGCAACGAAAAGAAATCAAATTCCTTTATGGAGAGCTGTAGGGCTTCAGTGCTTAATGGTATAACATCAATACAAGAGTTTGAAAATGCTACTTATAGCTATAATATCAAATAAGACATCTAAAAACATTGAGTTAAAGATGCCAGGGATAGGTGAAATGTAACGTGAGATATAAATATATGGCTAAAACATCGAATGGATCTTTAATAAAAGGTAATGCTGAGAGCGATAGTATTGAAGAATTGGCATTACAATTACGTGAAAAAGAAATATATCTAATAAAGAGTAGATATATAAAGAAAGTAACAGAATTTTCAGGTAAACCTGACTTAAAAACGATATCTATATTTTGCAAGCAGTTCTCAATATGTATAAAATCAGGTATACCAATATGCGATATTCTTAATTTACTTTACGAACAAATGCTACATAAATCTATAAGAAAGAGTCTCATTAGCATTAGTGAAAATGTACAAAAGGGCAATTCACTGTTTGCAAGCATGAAGAAGACTATAAATGTATACCCCGAGTTTATGATAAACATGATTTATTTGGGTGAAGAGAGTGGGAAACTTGATATAATCCTAGAAGAACTGTCTAAGTATTATGAGAAAGAGCATAAACTGTTAAAAAAGTTCACTAATTCAATGATTTATCCCTGCACAGTATTTATAACATTAATGATAGTATCGTTGTTTTTGCTTATAAAGGTAATACCAATATTCATAGAAAATTTAAATTCAATGGATGCAGAGATTCCACTAATAACCAGACTTGTTTTAGGAAGCAGTAACTTTCTGCGTCATAATTTGTTATGGATTACAATAATTATTTTAATTTTAGTATTAGGTATTATAGAATATATTAAAACTGAAAGTGGAAAAGTTGTATTCGATAAATTCAAATTTATGTGTCCAATACTAGGTCCGGTATATAAACGCCTTATTTACACAAGGTTTTCTAGAGGACTTAATATATTACTAGGTAGTGGAGTAGGAATTCTGAAAGCTTTTGAAATAATTAATGATGTTATCGGTGATAAATACTTTAAGCTAAAGTTTAAATCAGTTTTTAGTGATATAAAAAAAGGAAAAGATTTATCAAGTTCATTAAATGCAATGAATCTATTTCCACAATTTTTTGTGGCTATGATAAAAATAGGCGAAGAAACTGGTAATTTAGATGGGATGTTTTTAACTGCTGCAGATATATTTTATGAAGATGCTCAGGAAAACGTAGAAAAAGCGACAGTACTGCTAGAGCCAATTCTGATAATATTATTAGGGATTATGATTGGTACAATTATATTAGCTGTTATGTTACCAATGCTCAATGTTATGGATTCTGCAGGTAAGTTTTAATGAAATTAAATTGTGCTTTTAATAAGTAAGAAAGGTGACTTTATGCATAAAGGGTTTACATTAATTGAGATGATTTTAGTTTTATCTATAATAAGTATAATCGGAGGATGTAGTGTTATTTCAATCAAGTATTATAAAACAGTAAAAAACAAGCTAGATGCAGATTATTATTGTAATGCTACTGTAAGTTTCATTAATAATTCTAAAATGTATTGTAGAGAAAAGTCTTGTAGTTTAGTTATAACTTTTGATCCATCAAGAAATGAAATGAGATTAAAGAATGGAATGAAGACAGTAAACACACTATCATTCTCAAATAAAATAATACTAGATCGAGTTTCAGGGAGGAGAACTAATGGAGATATTCTTATTGATAATAAGGGATACAGTAATGACGCATGCACAATAACTCTAAAGGATAATAATTCAGTAGAACATCAAATTACAATGAGAGTAGGTTCAGAATTTGTTAAAATCATTAAATAAAAAAGGATTCACATTAATAGAGGTGTTATGTAGCCTTGGGGTATTTTCAATTATTTTTGTTTGCATAATGTCCTTTGATATAACTTCTTTAAATATAAAAAAAGATATTAAAACTACAAATAATAATGTATTAATAATGGAAACTTTAAAAAACAATATTATATATACAAT
>DHIM01000223.1 GCA_002403785.1 Clostridium sp. UBA4746 | reverse complement strand
TCTAAATGTAATATTTATGACACTTTATAATATTATGATTGATTAGCAGTAAAGTATGCTTTACAAATAAATTATAATTCAAAAATAAAAAGGAGTGTGAATTATATGCTATCCATAATTGGTGGAATTGACAAAAATGGTGATATAGATATAATTGAAAAGATTGAAGATATCATAGATGATGAAATTATGACAGTACGTAAAGTTGCGGCATATTTTAAAGTCAGTGATAGGACTGCACTCAAATTGATAGAAGATGGAGAAATATCTGTTTTTTATTGTGAACAAATTCTCGACTTTATTTGTAAATAATAGTTAAGATGGTTTTATGTTAATATGTCTTTACCCTCAATTTCTAGTAGTATACATATGTTTTGGCTGTACCAGTGCAATCTGATGCATTGAGATGTTATCTTAGAAGGTTATATGAGTATTTACCAATGAGAAGACCGAATCAAATCTTTGTTTTAATACTTATAGTAGGTTAAGATTGATTAGAACTTAGTTACACTAAAGATGTGTCTAATTACTTAGTGGTATTAATTTGTTCAGCTATAGAATATAGCATATTCCTTTATATTGATTGTAAAGAATTCTCCCTGTAAATATACTCTAGTATAATAAGACGATATTTTTAAACTATACCCAATTGTATCAACAATGCTGTGTCGATTTTTCTCAAATCATCATGAGTTATTCTTCCTAGTTTCTCTTTGACTTTACTTTTATCTATGGTCTGTATCTTCTCAGTCAAAATAACAATGTCTGTCTTGAACCCACTATTAAACAAATCAGCGAAGTTAGTTTGAATTTTTTTTGTATCTTCGCCAAGGGTATGCACCTTTGTCTTTATTTGTTCTAATATACCGTTAACTTTTTCTTCTTTTGTTGTTGCTTGATTATTTTGGGATAATCTTCTTTATCTACATATCTCTTAATTGTATAAAAATCATGACCAGTAATTTTAGCAATTTTTCTTAGACTTTTCCCTTCAAATTTCCTCATATATTTGATATTATATACTTGTTCCATTGTTAGCATCCCCTTGCTATCCTTTTCAGTTTCGTCACTAAAAAGGATATTATATTTTGTGGGTGCTGGCAATGGAATTTTTCCATTTTATGCTTGGTTTTTTAAAGGCCGTTCCGTATGGTTTTTATTATACCAAAAACAAGTACCTATAAGATAAATTTATATTGTAGCAAGTAAAGCATAGTTTCATCCAGTTATCCTAATAATAATGAAAGCTAATAAAATAAAAACAAATATTATGAGGATGGTGTTGTAAAAATGAAAAATGTGAAAATTACTTCAATATTTATAATAGTAAGTATATCTATTATGATATTTACTGCTTGTAGTTCTATGAAGTCACCGACTATTAAAAAACCACTGATGGCTCCACAAAAAGAAATTAATAATACTGTAAAAGCAATATCGACAGCTATGAAAACAATTTATACTGACACCCTTAAGGGACTAGTTACTGCTAAAACAATAACACAGGCTCAATCAGATAAAGTAATGGAAGAAGTAACAAAAAATGTGTCAAAAGCTAAAGGTAGTATTAATAGATTAAGTAAATTAGTAAAAAATAATGTGATTACCCAAGGTCAAGCGGATAAAATAAACCAAAATATTGAGAAAGCTATGAAGAGTATCAAAAGTCAACTTAAATAAAATTAAGGTAATTTATTTACTGATTGCAACAGGATAATTATGAACTGCCAAGCAGTTATAATAAAGGTCTAGTTAGAATTTAGAGCAAGAATTTGCAGAGTTATAAGGGTAGTTGGAAGTATAATATAAGTTAGTAATGTAGTGGAAATATATTTTTCATATATTATGTAATATGTATATCTAAAATAAGTAAATTTGAATAATTTGGGACACACTTATTATTTGCTTATTTAAAGTCTAATTTAAATTATAATAAATAAAGCAAATATAAAAGGACTATTAACATAGTTCTTTTTTTATAAAAAAAGTAGAAGGGCGACTATAAAGTACAACCTTCTGCAATAATCCTTAAAGGATATGAGCAAACTATACCATTATTTAAAAATAAAAGCAATGTAAAAATAAGGTCGAAAGAAGAGCGAATATGGAAAATACGGAGCATGACATTACTTTAAGAAGTTTAAAATTTTACTAATTGAAATGATTCCTAGCCTTAATTGCTCGGAAGTCTTTTTTCTTTTTTACTTATGTGTATGGAATAGAATAAAGATAAAAGTATGGAATGATATCTAAAGATTGTCATATCAATGCTTCACGGGGTTGATATATCACTACAGGAATCAATCCATGGTGTTAAGGGGTATGGAGTTTAAGAATGTCTACCTGATTAATTGTAATGAAGAGAACATTCCTCATGTAAATAGCATAGATAATAACCTAGAGGAAGAAAGAAGACTATTTTATGTAGGAATTACAAGGGCAATAGATAATGTTTGGTTATGCATTTGTAAAAATGTAAAAGGAAAAGCAAAAGAAACCTCATGGTTTATTAAAGAATGCAATATAAAGACGAGGGCATTTTTGACATTTTGTTTTAATAATCATTATCTAAATAAGTTTAATGTCAAGATTCATTTAGTGGATTCAAAGAAGAAAATAGTTTATAAAGAAGATGAATTTAAAAAAGAATAGTTTTTATAAGATAGTTAAAGAACATGAAGAAGGTTTAAAATAACCTTCTTTTTTACGTGTATACAAAATATGAGGACAGACAATTAAAAGAGAATTAATAAATACGAGAGAATTAGAGAAATTATTTTAAGACATATAAACGAGTGTATGGGGGGGGATGTAAACAGTGATAACTTATTTGTGGATCAGAAACCTACTAGTAGTAGGTCAATCTCAATAACATGGAGTTTTCACAATAAATAGTAATTGTATTTTCCATAGAATATGTTATTCAATCGTTAAAAGATTTTCTGTCTGCACCAATGTCATCTTTTGGAGTTTTTTTTAGTAGTGCAACTTCTACCGTTATAATATGTATTAAAAGTCAACCACTGGAGCATACAAATGCCCATATAATGTAAAGGCTTTTTAAAAATTCAAAGTTCGAGGTAGGTATAAAAATTGTATTGTAGATTAACAAATTGAATTTACACTTTTTAATTTATTATTATGTGTAAAAAAATGTTGAATTGTTTATGTATATAATAGAGTAGGATAGCTTACAATTTTGATTAGATAGATTATTCTGTGGGAAAGTGGGTATTTAACAAAGACCTCTAATATATCAATGTGGAGATAATCTTCTATCAATAACGTTCAAAGCTTTAGAAATTAATACTGATAATCAATCATAAGGTAGTGGTGGAAATGGGTGTATAATCAAATTTATTTAGTATATTGTAATAAGAGGTTAACGTAAGTTTATTTAGGTTGTTATATATTTATTATAAAGTTATTGATATAATAAAATCAAAGTATTACATATTTAAAATTGATTATTTTTATGGTAGATGAATTAAGGTATTGTGGGTATAAATATGGAAAAGAAAGTTTGGTTACAACACTAAGAAATTTTGAATCGTCTCAGTACAACATACAAATAAGTTAATAACTGGCTTTACTTCATTAAATATATTGAAGATAATAAAATTTTAAAAGTTAGGACATGTGAAATTTATGATAAATATTAGAGTGTTATTTTTATTTCTTATTATATGTTCAATAGGTATATATTTTATCTATAAAAAGGTTATTTTACCTGAGGGAGAGAGAAAATTTTATAAAAGGATGTTGCATTATACTAAGGACATAATTTATTATTATCAGATTTATCCAGAGATAAAGTTTTTATATTTAAGTCCCTCTGTAAGAGATATTTTCGGAAGACATGAAAATGATTTTTATAATGATTTTAATTTGGTGTTTAATACAGTACACAAAGATGATTACGAGGCTTTACATAATAAAGCGATTGGTAAAATGGATTTTAGTAAACCGCTATATACAAGGTGGTTACATAGCAATGGACAATATGTATATACAGAGGACCACGCCGTACCAATATATGATAAAGCAGGAAGGTTAATAGCCGTTGAGGGTAGCATTAGGGATATAACTTATAGAAAGAAATTAGAAGATGAATTAGAACATAGAAGTACACATGATAAAATGACTGGATTATATAATCGGGAATATTACGAGTGCTATTTTAACGATTTAGATAAAAAAAATGAAGCTACAGTGGGCATAATTGTTTGCGATTTAGATGGTTTAAAACATACAAATGATAATTTTGGTCACAAAGTTGGCGATAAGCTTATAATTGAAGCTACAAAAATTCTTAACAGTCATTCTTTAAAAAATATCATTGTTTCGAGGATAGGCGGAGATGAAATTTCAATTATTACAATTGGGTTAAATGAAAAAATGATTGAAGAAATGATTAGTTGTATCAAAGGCGAAATCATTGAATTTAATGAACTAAGTGTAGATATATTTATTAGAATATCAATAGGTTTTTCAACAACACAGAACTCTTTAGGTAATATGACTAATCTATTTAAAACGGCTGATGAAAACATGTATAAAGTAAAAAGGACTGCTATAAGGTAGTATATCATAAGATTTATATATTTTTAATTTTATAAATAAACAGATAAGGTATACATATATGAAAAACACTTTACAAAACGTGAAGGAAATATTAACTATAGTTTTTGTTGCAGTGGTAATTACTAAATAATAGTGTACTTGTACCTGAAAAGAATAATATCAACAGTAATCAGCAAAACACAAAAGATATTGATGGTTATTTCTTTGAAGGTGAAGATGGTAGTCAAATGGATTATTGTTTTGGCTGAGGTAATGTTGTTTCAATTACTAGTAAAGATTTAGAAATTAAATTCGAGGGAGGAGTTGTAAGAAAATTTGATACAGATATTTTGTATAACAACTCTCT
>DHIM01000285.1:7290-23351 GCA_002403785.1 Clostridium sp. UBA4746 | reverse complement strand
ATATTAAACACTGCAATGAAATTAAACAGATTTTAAATATGGAGGTGAAGTAATTGATATTCGATACTAATATTGCTATGGCTTTAAAGAATTCTAGTGGCGAGTATAAAATTTGTGAATTTACGATATTTGAGATAGAGAGTATGGAAACTGTATTTCCCTCTATAGACGTTAAGGTCCATAAAGGCAATGAAATAGTAATTGTGGTTAAGTGCACACTATGTGGTGAAAAACATTTTTATTATTATAACATTAACGAACTTTTAAAAAGGAATATGGTAATAGGAGGATGTGAGCAATTAGCCTTGCCTATTTTCTTAATTGGGAAAAATCATAAAGTTATAGAAAAAGTAATTGAATATAGGAAGAATATAAAGAAAATATACACTTTAATTCAAGAGAAATGGTAAGCGATAATTGGTTGCTACTGTGCAATTTTAATATAGTGGATTAAAAATGTTAAATAGGATATAATTAGAATAATATATCATTTCAAAAAAATTCATTGGATAGTAAAATCGTTTTTAAATTCCCATGATATTTATTAAATAGATATTATAGAAGAAATACCCTTCGGAGGTGCAGATTTTGATAAATAAAGATTTTGAGAAAATGACAGTAGTCGAGCTTCGGGAACATTGCAAAGAACTTGGCATTAAAAATATTTCCAAACTCAAAAAAAGTGAATTAGTTGAGGAAATAAAGAAGATAACGCCAGTTTCAATGCAAAAAGATGGAGTTATTTTAAGAGAAAAAATTAGTCCTAAAAGCACTTCTACAGTTAAAGATAATATTATAGAAAATTCAGAGAAGCAAATCGAAATTAACCCAATTCAAGAGCCAAAAAAAATTAATAACGAAGATATTGATACAGGTTTTAAAAACCAAAATGAAAATAAAAAAGAAAAATTGCAGGAAATGATAAATGAATCAGGCTCAGCAAGAGGAGTTCTAGAAATAATTGAGAATAACAGTTATGGTTTTCTAAGAGGACATAATTATTTATCAGGTGCTGACGATATTTATGTTTCACCATCTCAAATTAGAAGATTTAACTTGAAAACAGGTGATGAAGTAGAAGGTAAGGTTAGAATACCTAAAGAAGGCGAAAAGTTCAAAGCGTTATTGTATGTACAGCAAGTAAATGGAGAAAATCCTGATAGAGCTGTGGGTAGAAAACCTTTTGAAAGATTAACTCCTATTTATCCTACCCAAAGATTGACACTAGAAACAAATGCAGCTGACCTATCTTCAAGAATGATGGATATTATTTCTCCTATAGGTAAAGGGCAAAGAGGCATAATTGTAGCACAGCCAAAGGCAGGAAAAACAACACTTCTTAAAAAAATCGCTAATAGTATCTCTATAAATCACCCAGAAGTAAAATTAATTGTTGTTTTAATAGATGAAAGACCGGAAGAAGTTACTGATATGCAGAGATCTATTAAAGGTGAAGTTATTTATTCAACTTTTGATGAAGAGCCAGATCACCATACAAAAGTAGCTTATATGGTACTAGAAAGAGCTAAAAGAATGGTGGAACAGGGCCAAGATGTAGTTATCCTATTAGACAGTTTAACTAGGCTTTCTAGAGCTTACAATCTAACCGTGACCCCTTCAGGAAGAACTTTATCCGGAGGACTCGATCCTAGTGCACTTTTGATGCCAAAGAAATTTTTTGGAGCGGCTAGAAATATTGAAGAGGGTGGAAGTTTAACAATCCTTGCTACCGCTTTGGTAGAGACAGGAAGTAGAATGGATGATATGATTTTTGAAGAATTTAAGGGTACAGGAAATATGGAAGTTCACTTAGATAGAAAACTACAAGAAAGAAGAATATTCCCAGCAATAGATATATACAAATCTGGAACAAGAAGAGAAGATTTATTACTTACTAAGATTGAAATGGAGACTATATATAATTTAAGAAAGATAATGTATAGAGAGGGTAATGCGTTAGGCGTAACAGAAAAACTCCTAAATATATTATCCACAACCAAGAGTAATAAGGAATTTTTAGAAATGATAAATAAGAACTTTGAAGTATTAGCTAGATAATATAAATTAAGGTAGGCGTTATAAATTATTTTAACGACATTTAATAAGATAAAATAATTATCACTTTATCTTATTAAATGCCGCTAATTTAAATTACGTAAGTAGAGTTTATGATTTATTACACAAAAAAATGGGAAAGATAATTAAATCTTTCCCATTAATATATTATTCTACATCTTCACTTTTTATGTTAAATTTCTTCATGAATCTATCAACTCTTCCACCAGCATCTATATTCTTTTGCTTACCAGTGTAGAATGGATGGCAATTAGAACATACGTCTACTTTAAGTTCTTGTTTAGTAGATCCTGTAGTAAAAGTGTTTCCACATGCGCATTTAACAACTGTATCATGGTGATATTCTGGATGTATTCCTTCTTGCATATTTTTCACCTCTTTCAAAATAAATATATACCCGTATTGTCAACTATTCAATTTTATCATATAATTAATAATTAAGTCAATAAGAATTAAATTAAATTTTACTTTAATTTGTAATATTTTATTGATAAAATGTATATGGTTGGATTTTTTAAAGGTGAATTAACAAATTGGAGGTAAAAATATGTACGGACCAAAAAATCATGGTTGGGTTGAAGTCATTATAGGACCTATGTACAGTGGAAAATCGGAGGAACTTATACGTAGGATAAGAAGGACTAAAATTGCAAAACAGAAAGTACAAGTGTTTAAACCTCAAATTGACAATAGATACAGCAAGAGGGATGTGGTGTCTCACTGTGGGGCAAAGGTAGAAGCAGTTCCGGTTAAGGATAGTGCACAAATATTAGAGTTTTTAGATGCGGACACACAAGTTGTTGCCATTGATGAGGTGCAGTTTTTTGATGAAGGTATAATTGATGTAATTACAATACTCGCTGATAATGATAAAAGAGTAATATGTGCCGGATTGGATATGGATTTTAGGGGGAAACCTTTTGGACCTATACCAGTACTTCTCGCTGTAGCGGAATTTATTGATAAAATTCAGGCTATTTGTGTAGTGTGTGGTAATCCTGCAACTAGAACTCAACGTTTAATTAATGGGAAACCAGCAAGATATGAGGATCCCATTGTCTTAATTGGGGCTACAGAATCCTATGAAGCTCGATGTAGAAAGTGTCACATTGTTCCTAGAGAAGGGGTGTAAATATGGCTAAAAATATAAATGTTGGAGGTCAGGCAGTTATTGAAGGGGTTATGATGAGAGGAAGTAATGGTATTGCTACAGCAGTAAGGACTGCACAAGGGGATATAGTCATTGAAAAAAACAACTATACTTCATATACTAAAAAGAATAAATTATTAGGTCTACCGATAATAAGAGGATTTATTTCTTTGATTGAATCCTTAGTTATAGGCGTAAAAACTTTAAATTATTCTGCTTCTTTTTTTGAAGAGGAAGATGAACCTTCAAAATTAGACAAATGGATAAATAAAATATTCAAAGAAAAAAGTAATGATGTAATTATGGGAGTATCTCTTGTTATTTCATTGGTTATATCTATAGGATTATTTTTTATTTTACCTACAATAGTTGCTAGTCTTTTCAGCAAAATGGGTGCAAACACAATGGGTATGAATATTGTAGAAGGAATTATCAGAGTCCTATTATTTTTGCTATATGTGTATTTAATAGGGAAAATGGAAGATATTAAGAGAGTGTACCAATATCATGGTGCAGAGCATAAAACTATATTTTGCTATGAAAATGATGTTGAATTAACTCCTGAAAATGCAGCTAAATTCGGAAGATTGCATCCGAGATGTGGTACTAACTTTTTATTTTTAGTTATGATAGTTAGTATAATAGTGTTTTCTTTAACGGGTTGGAATTCAATTGGAGAGAGAATAATGTATAGAATTGTATTGCTCCCTTTAATTTCAGGTGTAAGCTATGAAATTATTAAATGGATGGGTAAAAGTGAAGGTTCATTAGCTAAGATTCTTTCTTATCCTGGGTTAAAATTACAAAATTTAACCACAAGAGAACCAGACTTATCTCAAATAGAGGTTGCAATAAAAGCGCTTAAAGTAGCAGAGGGTATTGTAGATTAACTAGAGTACAATACAAATATAAACACATCACGGTAATTATGAATGAAGGCGGTAGAAAATGAATGAAGGTGTTATAAAATTAATATAGGAGAGGTACTTCTAGAGGCTTATGGGATTTTAAAGAAAGTTAAAATTGAAAGCTATTTGTTAGATTCACAACTTTTATTAAGCAAGGTTTTAAATAAGGATAAATTGTTCATAATGCTTAATAGAGATTTTAATATTAATAAACAACAGGAAAATGAGTTTTTGCAGCTAATTCAAATCAGAAAAGATAAAATGCCTATAAAATACATTCTTGGAGAATGTGAATTTATGGGTATGAATTTCATAGTAAAGCCAGGAGTTTTAATACCAAGACCTGATACAGAAATTTTGGTTGAGGAAGTAATCAAGAATATAAAGGAAAAAGGTTATACTAATATATGCGATGTTTGTAGTGGAAGTGGAGCTATTGGTATAGCAATAGCTGAATTCATTAAAAGTTCGAAGGTTGTGCTGTATGATATATCTCGAGAGGCTTTATCAGTGTCAAAAATGAATATAAAGAGATTTGACTTGTCTGTTAGGGTTAATGAGGAGCTTAGTGATTTATTACAAGTTGCTATTAATCAAAATAAGAAATTTGAGGTGATAGTTTCTAATCCTCCTTATATAAAACAATCGGTTATACCTACGTTAATGGATGATGTAAAGAATTACGAACCACTTATAGCCCTTAGTGGTGGAGAGGATGGGTTATATTTTTATAGGAGAATTACAGAAGAGAGTTTACAGGTGCTCGAAAAAGGAGGACTTCTAGCTTTTGAAATAGGATATGATCAAAGGAAAGAAGTTGAAAATATACTTTTAAAATCAGGATATAAGATAATAGAATGTATTAAAGATCTATCGGGAAATGATCGGGTAATTAAGGCTACATTAGTGGATTAAGCAAGCCACCTTGGTGGTTGGACCTACTAATGTAGAATGATTATTAGTTGAGTGTAGATTGTATTTTACATATGACTGTGATACAATTACATAATGGGAAAATATATATACGGAGTGATAAAATAATGTTAGAGATGCTTGATTTTACAGAAAATAAATATGATGAACTTTCAATAAAAATTGGTGATCCTTTGGTTATAGCTAATCAAAAGGAATGGCAGAAGTTATGCAAAGAACATGCAGGACTAGAAATAATTGTTACAAAATATAGAATATATAAAAAAGCTAAACAAGATTTAGAAGCAAATAAAGAAATGCTTAAAGAAGAATCTGATAAAGAAATGAAAGATATGATTCAAGAAGAAATTAAAGACTTAATTCAAATTAAAGAAACTACGCAGGAAGAGTTAAGAATTTTACTTTTGCCTAAAGATCCTAATGATGAAAAAAACGTGTTCATTGAAATTAGAGCGGGTGCAGGTGGAGATGAAGCAGCATTGTTTGCAGCAAATCTGTTTAGAATGTATACAAGATATGCAGAGCGTAATAAATGGAAAGTTGAAGTAATGAGTGCTAATGAAACAGATATTGGTGGATTCAAAGAAGTAGTATTTATGATAAAAGGTGAGTCAACATATAGCAAGTTTAAATATGAAAGTGGAGTACACAGAGTTCAAAGAGTCCCTGACACAGAGTCAAGTGGAAGAATCCATACATCTACAGCTACTGTAGCAGTACTTCCAGAGGTTGAAGATGTTGACATTGAAGTTAGTGCTAATGATTTGAGAATAGATGTGTTTAGAGCATCTGGTAATGGCGGGCAGTGTGTTAATACAACAGATTCAGCAGTAAGGATGACGCATATTCCTACAGGGCTTGTAGTTTCTTGCCAGGATGAGAAATCTCAGCTAAAAAATAAAGAA
The DNA here is from genome assembly GCA_002403785.1 of Clostridium sp. UBA4746. Taxonomy (GTDB): domain Bacteria; phylum Bacillota; class Clostridia; order Clostridiales; family Clostridiaceae; genus Clostridium_AD. The sequence goes on along the minus strand of DHIM01000285.1, from coordinate 17,379 downwards.
AAAGCTTTGAAGATATTAAAATCTAGATTATATGATAAAGCTGAGGCAGAAAGATCGGCAGGAATAGCTGAAAACAGAAGGAGTCAGGTGGGTACTGGAGATAGAAGTGAACGAATAAGAACTTACAACTATCCTCAAGGAAGGGTCACAGATCATAGAATAGGGTTAACTTTGTATAGATTAGAAGCTTTTCTTGATGGAGATATAGATGAAATGATGAATACCTTAATAACTGCTGACCAAGCAGAAAAGATGAAAGTTATGGGTAATAACGATCAGGAATTGGGTTAGGTAATAGATTAGCCTAGTAACTATAATTCGCTTGAATGCGTCGTAGTGAAAATATTATTATAATTGAAGGGTGTAACTATGAATATAAATAAAGCCATTAGAAAGCAAAAAAAAACTTATAAACGGTTTATGCTATCAATGTGCTTTATTTTTGTTTTATTACCAATTATATTAATTATATCTAGGGTCATAAATATATTTTTTGTAATATATTTAGTTTGTATGGAGTTTATGATCGCTTTTGTTATACTTTTTAGGTTTAATGAAGAATATATTGATTTTAAATTAGGTGGATATAAAATCAGTATATGGTGTGGAATTGCAAGGGTTAAATTTATTATCATATGTAAAAAAGTTAATTTAATTCATGTTGAAGGTTATGGTAGGAACTTAGGAATTATTATAATAACGAAATCCAAATTTAGAAATAAAAAAATTAAGCCTGTGGACATTAATTTTTTTAAAAAATACCCTTATGTAGCTCAAATTTATAACAAGATTAAAATTCTTAATCCAGAAGAAAATTACTTCTATTTTATAATTAATAAAGGTGGATTTAAAAAATATATTTTGTTAAATGAATTATATAAATTCTGCGAACAGGCTGTATTTTCTGATGAGGCCATAGATAAAATTAAAGAATATAGAGATCGCGGAATAAACCCCCACGTGCATAAATAAAGTTAGTATATAGAGATATAAGCATAAAACTAAATTATAATTATATCTCTATAGAAGTGGGGGTATTAATTTGAAAAGTAGTATCGTTTTAATAATCATATTTTCTGGAGTAATGGCTTTAATTGGTACCATGTTAGGAGCACTATTAGGTGTTATTATGAATAAACCTTCGAGAAAATTCTTGGGAAATATTATAGGATTTGCATCAGGACTTATGATTTCTATTGTAGTATTTGAACTTATTCCAGAATCCATAGATAAAACAGGTATTTTTGGAACCTTAATGTTTTTAATTTTAGGAATTATTATTGTTGTAATAATAGATAAAATTAGTAATTTAAGCAGTAATGTAAAATCACAATATACAAAAGTAGCATTTATGGTTGCTGTAGGTATAATGATCCATAATTTTCCTGAAGGGCTTGTAATGGGATTTGGTTTTGCTAATGGAGATAGCTTAGGGCTAAAAATGAGTATGATAATTGCAATACATGATGTGCCGGAAGGACTAGCTGTGGCAGCACCTCTCATGCTTTCAGGAATAAAGAGTAGTAAAATATTGTTTTATGCGTTCCTAACAGCTCTTCCTACTGCAATTGGTGCCTGGATAGGTATTTGTATTGGAAGCATATCTGTAGAATTATTAGGTAGCGCTTTAGCTTTTGCTTCTGGAGTTATGTTATATGTAGTTTATGGAGAAATGATCCCGGAGTCTAAAAAACTCTGGTCAGGAACAACAAGTACATTGGGAATTCTTTTAGGTATGATAGTTGGTTTAATAATGACTAATGTTATTTAAAAACTTTTAAAACCATAACTAGTAATTATACTATTTATGGTTTTAAAGATGGTTAGTGGAATTTTAATTAAGAGGTGCAAAAATGGATACAAAGATTGTGATAATAGACGAAAATAATATTGACCAAAATATAATTAATGAGGCAGGGACTGTTATAAAACAAGGTGGATTAGTTGCATTCCCTACAGAAACAGTATATGGTCTTGGGGCGAATGCCCTAGATAAGATTGCTGTAGAGAAAATTTTTAAGGCTAAAGGGAGACCACAGGATAATCCCCTTATTGTTCATGTAGCTGATTTAAATATAGGGTATTTAGTTAAAGAAATACCATGCATTGCCGAAAGAATCATGAATAAATACTGGCCTGGACCAATTACACTTATTTTTAATAAATCTGATTTAATCCCGAGTACTACTAGTGCGGGACTCGATACTGTAGGTATAAGGATGCCGTCGAGTATCATTGCGAGAAAACTTATTGAGTCAGCAGGAACGCCTATCGCAGCTCCATCAGCCAATATATCAGGGAGACCTAGTCCTACTGAGGTAGATAGTTGTATTGAGGATTTAAGTGGAAAGATTGAATATATTTTAGGTGGAGATAAAAGCAAGGTAGGTATTGAGTCAACAATAGTAGATTGTACTTGCGCTCCTTTATGTATACTTAGGCCGGGAGCTATAACTATTGAGATGCTAAGAGAAATAGATCAGAATATATATATTGATAAAAGTATAATGTCTAAACCGAAAGATGATTTTAAGCCTAAGGCACCTGGGATGAAGTATAGACATTATGCACCAAAATCGCCAGTAAAAATCATATGTGGAGATTTAGAAAAAACAGTTGCAAAAATCAATGATATAGTGCAAACTAATATGGGAAATAAAAAAATAGGAATTATAGCAACGGATGAAACTAAAAATAAATATCCTTATGGTACAGTTATTTCTTTAGGTAGTAGAAATCGACTTGATGATGTGGGGAGAAATCTTTTTGAAGTTTTAAGGGGTTTTGATGCTATAGATGTAGATTTGATATTATCAGAGGCATTTGAAGAAAAGGGCATAGGTGTTGCTATAATGAATAGGCTTAAGAAATCTGCAGGTTTTGATATAATTGAAGTATAGGTAGATGAGAATTTTATTTGGTATCTATTTTAGAGGACTACGAGGAGGAGTATTATGGATATATTATATGTTTGTGATGAGAAAATGCGAAGTAGCATTATGCTAGAAGTTATTTTTAATAAAATATGTATTATTGACGATACAAATCCCCGTGTTATAAATATTTTATTATATTCTAAAAAAATTAATGGGTTAAAGACTAATATATTCTTATTATTAAATAAGATAAGGAAGATAGCAGTATTTAAATACTTTATTTAAATGCCGATATCTTCTTTTTTTGTAATATAATATATTATGATGAGAAAAATATTTCTTGGAGGTGTTTTATAATGAGAATAGCATTAGGTAGTGATCATGGCGGTTTAAACCTGAAAAAACAAATAATTGAATATTTGAAGAGTGAAAATATTGAGGTAACAGATTTTGGTACTTATACTGAAGAGTCTTGCGATTATCCAGAGTATGCACTAAAAGTTGCAGAGGAAGTAGTTGCAGGAAATTTTGAACTAGGTATATTAGTATGTGGCACAGGGATAGGAGTAAGCATTTCTGCAAACAAAGTACCGGGGATAAGAGCTGCACTATGCAGCGATACTTTTAGCGCTCACGCAACGCGTGAACACAATAATGCAAACATACTTACTCTGGGCGAGCGAGTTGTCGGAACAGGGTTAGCACTGGATATAGTAGATACTTTTATTAATTCTAAATTTTTAGGGGACAGACATCAAAGAAGAATCGATAAAATTACTGAAATTGAGAAAAAATATTCTAAATAAACAATAAAAATTAGGAGGAAATACATATGAGTAAAGTAACACAAATCACACATCCGCTTATACAACACAAATTGGCATACATAAGAGACAAAAACACAGGTTCAAAGTATTTTAGAGAGTTGGTTGAAGAGGTTGCAATGCTTATGGCTTATGAAGTTACACGCGATCTACAATTAGAAGAAGTAGAAATAGAAACTCCCATTTGCACTACTAAATGTAAAATTTTAGCTGGAAAGAAAATGGCTATAGTGCCAATACTCAGAGCTGGGCTCGGAATGGTTGATGGTGTGCTTAAGCTTATACCGGCAGCTAAGGTTGGACATATAGGAATGTATAGGGATGAGGAAACATTGCAACCAGTTGAGTATTTCTGTAAATTACCTCAAGACATTAATGAAAGAGATGTAATTATTACAGATCCTATGCTTGCTACAGGGGGTTCTGCAATAGATGCAATATCAGCTTTAAAGAAAAGAGGAGCAAAGAATATAAGGATAATGTGTCTTATAGCTGCACCAGAAGGAATTAAGGCTGTTATGGAGGCTCACCCAGATGTAGATATATATGTAGCTTCAATTGATGAAAAATTAAATGAAAAAGGATATATTGTGCCGGGTCTTGGCGATGCTGGAGATAGATTATTCGGAACTAAATAGTAAGTTTAATTCAAATAAATAAAAATCAACTTGTAGAGAAATCTCCACAAGTTGCTTTTTATTTATTTGAATATTATTTAAAATATCTATTTAGTAAGCCATTAAATGCACAACCGTGACGTGCTTCATCTTTACACATTTCATGTACTGTATCATGGATTGCATCATAGTTAAGTTTTTTAGCTAAAGTAGCTAAATCTTTTTTACCTTGACAAGCACCGTGCTCAGCGTCAATTCTCATTTCAAGATTTTTCTTAGTATCAGCTGTTACTACTTCTCCAAGCATTTCAGCAAATTTTGAAGCATGCTCAGCTTCTTCAAAAGCTATTCTTTTATAAGCTTCTGCAACTTCTGGAAATCCTTCTCTATCAGCTTGACGGCTCATTGCTAAATACATACCAACCTCAGTACATTCTCCAACAAAGTTAGCTCTTAATCCTTCAACAACTTCAGCGTCTACTCCTTTAGCAACTCCAACTTTATGTTCATCTGCCCATGACAAATCATTATCAGTCTTTTCTACAAACTTATCACTTTTAGCACCACAAACTGGACAAACATCAGGTGCGGAATCTCCTTCGTGAATATAACCACATACTGTACAAACAAATTTCTTCATGTTTATTTCCTCCTCGTATTCTTTTGGGTTGGATAACAATTAGTAATTGTTATTACCTTAGTATTCATTATAAGTTAATTAAAAGTTATTAAGTACTTAAATATTAAAAAAATTATTTAGGCACATGATAATAAATAATACTTTGCAGATGTTTATCAATATACATGCGTCTTATATTAAATAATATAATTTACTAAACCAATAGAAAATTTATATTTAACCCTTGCCACATTTACAACTATACATCAACGGATAATAATTATCAAGTAAAATTAAATATCTTTTAAAAAAAACAGTTCGAGTATATTCGGCAATTTGGTTAAATTAATACATCTTTAATGTCTTTTAAATTTTTAATTTGTACTAAACTTTTATTGAAATTTATTAAGCCATCATTTTTCATGTTAACAAGTTCTCTTGAAAGAGATGGCCTTTGCACACCTAAATGATCAGCAAGGTTTTTTCTAGACATAGGTAGTATAAGCTCTAAGGTTTTTTGAATTTCATATTGATGAAGTAAATAACTAGATATTTTTTGTCTTAGGGTTTCAAAGGAAAGTTCTTTAATTTTTCTATTTAACAGAAGAATTTTACTTGATAATAATTGCATAAAATTATTTAATACTGTAGGGTAGGAGCTACACATAGCTAAAATATCTTTTTTGGAAATATACAGTATGATTGAACCTTTATAAGATACTATAGTAGCCGGATATACGTTTGTTTCTGAAAAAGCAATTGCTTCTCCAAAGATTTTTCCCTTATTTAATTTTGCCATGGTCACAACTTTTCCACTAGCATAATGTTTTTGTACTTCTAGTTCACCCTCAATTACAATACCTAAGGAATTACAGATATCACCCTCAAGAGCTACTATGCAGGTATGGCATTCGGCATAGTCTTTACAATTGTCAGTTATAGAATAATTTATACTTGCAATTAAGTTTTGCAATTGTTCAGAAGTCAAACCTCTAAATAAAATACAATTTTTTAAATCATTTACTAGTTTATCCATAAGATCACCCTCGAATTTTTATTATGGTAACATTGGTTACATATTATTATAAGTAATTTTAATATAATTACTATATACAGTCAATTAAAAGATTAATAAGTCACATTAATATATACAAAAAAAATTAGGAGGCGTTAAGATGAAAAGGAATATTATTAGCATAGATGAAAACAAATGTAATGGTTGTGGATTATGTATAGGTGGTTGTCATGAGGGAGCCATAGAGCTAGTTAAGGGAAAGGCTAAATTAATAAGCGATGAATATTGTGATGGATTAGGGGATTGTCTGCCACAATGTCCTACGGATGCTATTAAAATAATTGAAAGAGACGCTGCGGATTATGATTTAAAGGCTGTTGAAATAAAAAAAAGTCAAATTGATAAAAAGGATAATTTGCCTTGTGGATGTCCTGGCACAATGGAAAAATCCATAAAAAGAAATGTGGACGTTAAAATAAGTCAGGCACCAACTAAAATAAAAGTTGAAGTACCTGGAGCGATAGATTCGCAATTAAACCAATGGCCGGTGCAGTTAAAGCTAGTTAACTCAAAGGCGGGATTTTTAAAAGGGGCAGATATATTAATTGCTGCAGATTGCACTGCTTATGCATACGGAAATTTTCATAAGGAATTTATTAAAGGTAGGGTAACCTTAATAGGTTGTCCAAAACTTGATGATAATGAATATTATAGGGAGAAAATCTCAGAAATATTAAAAAATAATGATATTAAGAGTATCACAGTAGTTAGAATGGAAGTGCCTTGTTGCGCGGGTATTGTTAATTCTGTAAAGCAAGCTATGCGTCAAGCTGAAATAATAGTTCCTTATAAAGAAGTAACTATTGGTATAAACGGAGTAATAATTTAGTATTGTCGTAGATAACTTTAAAATTATAATTTTTTATAATTAATCATTAAAAAAGCATGTACATAGGTATCTGCTTTTTTCACTTTATATTAAAATAACATATATAGTTTATTAAACACTTTAAATATCTATTATTTTAGTGTAAAATAATAGTGATTGATTATTAGATTATAAACTCAGTTTTTGATTTTTCATCTACATAATTAAAATATATTTATATGAGGTATAATCATGGGAAGAATTGACAAAAATAATTATTATCTGGATATATGCGAAACGATATCTGAACGAGGAACTTGTTTGCGTAGAAATTTTGCTGCTTTAATAGTGAAAAATGATGAAATTATATCTACTGGGTATTCGGGAGCGCCTAGAGGAAGAAAGAATTGTTCCGATTTGGGTGTTTGTAGAAGAGAAGAATTAAAAGTTCCAAGAGGAACAAGATATGAGCTTTGTAGATCAGTACATGCAGAACAAAATGCAATTATATCGGCTCGTAGGCATGATATGCTAGGATCTACTTTGTATTTGGTTGGAAAAGAGGTAAGCACTGGTGAACTAGTTATAAATGCATCGCCATGTTCCTTATGCAAGAGGTTTATAATTAATTCGGGTATAGAGAAGGTAATTATTAGAGATAACAAAATACAATATAAAATTGTATTTGTAGACGAATGGATAGAGAGTGATGACTCACTTCAAGGTGATGGTGGATATTAATTATGATTTCATAAATATTTGCCTATATTTATCAAATAAAACACTATTTTTGTGTAAAGAAAGGTTTTTTTATGAGTAATATTTATATATTAGCAATAATTACAGCTTTAATTTCTATTATAGCTACTCCTTTAGTTAAAATATTAGCAATAAAAGTTAATGCCATTGATGTTCCTAAAGACGCAAGGCGAGTCCATACCAAGCCTATTCCAGTTATGGGAGGGTTGGCTATATACATAGCTTTTGTTATAGGAACAATTTTATATAATGGTATTTTAACAACTTCCCAAACTGGTATAATTATAGGTGTAACGATTATTGTTATTGGTGGTATAATTGATGACATTAAAGAGTTAAGGCCTAAATACAAACTGTTAATACAGGTTATAGCTGCTATATGCCTTTTAATATCAGGTGTAAAGATAACAGTTGTAACTAATCCATTTATAGAATCATATCCATATTTAACCATGGGATGGATTAACATTCCGGTGACAATAATATGGATTGTCGGAGTTACGAATGCTTTTAATCTAATAGATGGGTTAGATGGCTTAGCAGCAGGTATAGCATTTATATCCTCGGTTACTTTAATGATAGTTTCTATACTTAATGGAAGATTAGAAGCTGCATTTTTAACGGCTGTTTTAAGTGGAGCGATATTAGGATTTTTACCATATAATTTTAATCCAGCTTCCATTTTTATGGGGGATACGGGTTCTCAGTTATTAGGGTTCCTTTTAGCTGCTATTTCAATTGAAGGAGCTATTAAATCAGCAACAGCATTTGTAATTGCGGTACCAATTTTAGCTTTTGGATTACCTATATATGACACTCTATTCGCTATGATTAGAAGGAAAGTCAATGGGAAATCTATAATGCAAGCAGATAAAGGGCATCTGCATCATCGGCTTTTGGATATGGGACTCGGTCAAAAGCAAGCAGTTATTATAATGTATTTTATAAGTGCTGTTCTTGGTGGAATTGCCATTATAGCTATGCAAATGAGTACCCAAAGGGCATACTTTTTGTTGGCATCAGTAATAGTAATAATAGTTTCAATAGCTTGGAAGTGTGGAATTTTTAAACAAAAAGATTGATATATATATTCATATATACCAATTTAAATTAACACGTGATATAAATTAAAATATTGGGGGTTATCTGGTGGGAAATATTAAGATTATGGTAATATTTGGTACAAGGCCTGAGGCTATAAAGATGGCACCTCTAATAAAGGAATTAGAAAAAGTTACTCGAATACAATGCACGGTATGTGTAACAGCACAGCATAGAGAAATATTAGATCAAGTTTTGGAAATTTTCAGTATTATTCCACAGTATGATTTGAATATAATGAAAACAAAACAAAGTTTAACAGGGATAACATGTTCTGTGCTTCAGGGACTTGAGGAAATTTTTGATAAAGAGAAACCTGATATAGTACTAGTACATGGGGATACTACAACAACTTTTGCTGCGTCACTTGCAGCTTTTTATAGAAAAATACCTGTTGGACATGTAGAAGCAGGACTTAGAAGTCATAATAAATTTTTTCCCTATCCAGAAGAAATTAATAGAAAATTAACTAGTGGATTAACAGATTTACATTTTGCGCCTACTACTACTTCTAAAGAAAATTTATTAAGAGAAGGAGTAGAAAGTAATACTATTTTTGTTACAGGAAACACAGTTATTGATGCTATGAAATATACAATTGAAGAGGATTATGTTTTCGAAAATTGTGAGTTAAATACAATAGATTATAAAAATAAGAAAGTTATAATGGTTACTGCTCATAGAAGAGAAAATTGGGGAAGCGGCATAAAAAATATATGCAAAGCTTTAAAAATTATTGCAGACGAAAATCAGGATGTAGAAGTATTATATTTAGTTCATCCAAATCCAGTTGTGAAAGAGATGGTTAACAGCATTTTAAGAGGTGTTGAAAGAATTCATTTACTTGAACCTATAGACACTAAGGAAATTCATAATCTAATGAGGAAATGTTACCTTGTAATGACAGATTCAGGAGGAATTCAAGAAGAAGCTCCACATCTAGGTAAACCAGTATTAGTTCTTAGACATGTTACGGAGAGAGTAGAGGCAGAGCATGCTGGTACAGTGAAATTAGTTGGAACGGACATAGATAAAATTGTCTTCAACGCTAACAAGCTTCTACGAGATATAGATGAGTATAATCTCATGAGCAGATCTATTAACCCTTATGGAGATGGTAATGCCTCTGGCAAAATAGTAGATGCATTGTTAAATTATTTTAAGGATTACTTAAAATAGTTTTAATGATTTTATGATAACTATATTATAAAAATTAATTTTCAGACTTGATTTTTGAGAATTTTACAAGTAGAATAGTGTAAAATAAAAGTTTCTGCAGTGAGAAAAGTCATTTAAAATAATAATTAATGATTACTATTAGATGCATTGATTATTATATTTGGTATATTTAAAAGCTTTTTGTCTAATTGGTACATGTATAATTTTTTTAATTGATGGCAAAAATAATTT
>DHIM01000285.1:0-7180 GCA_002403785.1 Clostridium sp. UBA4746 | reverse complement strand
ATTGATGGCAAAAATAATTTTAAAATTAGTTGCTAAAGAGTAACTTATCTTAATATTAAGATATACCGAGGAATTACAACATTTTAACGTTAATATAGTTATATATTGCTTTATATTTCAGAAAAAGGGCAATTATGAGATTTTATTTATGAAGATTAGTGGAATATAATTAAAATGTTGTTAAACAATGAGGAGAAGTAAAAGTGAATAGTGATTTTAAGAATATGTTTAAAAAAATTGCTTTATATGATTTTATTATTTCTTTAGTTTTTATTACTGTGATTTATTTTGCAGCTAAAGCATATGCATTATTTTTCTTGTTAGGGGTAATAATAGCACTAATTAATTTTTATGTTAATGGTATTACAGTAGCATATTCTCTTGATAATAAAAATACAAAAAATAGCTGGATAATAGTAATAGGATCTTTAATAAGAGTTTTATTGGTGAGTGTTATTGGGTTTGCAATAGGCAGGCACAATATGTTCAATATAATTGCATATATCTTCGGGTATAGTTCGCAATTCATATCTTTAGTTTATTACGGGATGAATAATAAGAACATTGAAGGGAAGTGATTTAATGGATAAAGTAGTGCCGTTATTTCATATTAAATTCTTTGGTTACAGTATTGGAATTATGGAGAGTGTATTTGTTCAGTGGTGCATGATAGTAATAATAGCAATATTATGTGTGTGCCTTACAAGAAACTTGAAAATAATTCCTAATAAGAAACAGAATATAATAGAAATAATAATGGATTTTGTAAACAATCTCGTTAGAGATAATATGGGAGAAGAATATATGAGCTTTGTGCCTTATATAGCAACAATAGTAATCTTTCTAAGTATTGGAAATCTTACGGGGATGATAGGTGTTACGCCACCAACGGTGGATTATAGTGTAACATTAGCATTAGCATTAATAACATTCTTTGTTGTTCAATGGTTTGCTATTAAAAAAATAGGTCTAGGCCACTATTTTAAAGGGTATGTTGAACCCTATGCATTCATATTACCTATTAATCTTATAGAGAGAATTATGTTGCCAGTATCATTAAGTTTTCGATTGTTTGGAAACATGACCGCAGGTGTTGTAATACTAGATTTGGCATATAAGAGTTTAGGTAGTTTTAATGGATTTGCACAATTACTTGTTCCAATACCATTACATTTTTATTTTGATTTATTTGATGGTATTATTCAAATGGTTATCTTTGTTATGTTGACTATGGTTAATATAAAAGTTATAGCAGAACATTAAATTTAGTTTTTTAAAATTAAGGAGGAATATATTATGGCTATAGATTCAGCAACAATAATTACAGGAGCGTCTGCAATAGGTGCAGGTCTCGCAGCAATAGGATGTATTGGCGGAGGAATAGGAACAGGTAATGCTGCGGCTAAGGCTGTAGAAGGAGTTGCAAGACAACCAGAAGCTAGAGGTTCTATCATTAGTACATTAGTTATAGGTGCTGCTTTCTCAGAAGCTACAGCTATTTATGCATTCTTAATAGCATTAATTCTAGCATTTAAATAATATGGTATATATCAAAATGAAAAATTTTGAAATTAGGCCTAAAGGGGGCTTTAATAGATCATGAATTTGAGCATACAGTTATCTACAATTATATTCACCATAATAAATTTTATTATATTGCTATTTATCTTAAAGCACTATTTTAGCAAACCAGTAAATAAGATAATGGATGATAGAATAAATGGAATAAATACATCTATTAAGAATGCTAAGGATAATGAAGAAAAAGCAGAAATTTCAAGAAAAGAAAAAGAACGATTATTACATGAGTCAAAGACAAAAGGAAGAGAAATAGTAGAAGAATATAAAGCTAATGCCGAAAATATTTCTCAGGAAATTATTAATGAAGCAAAAAAAGAGTCAATTATACTAATGGAGAGATCAAGAGTTGAAATTGAAAGAGAAAAAGAAAAAGCAGAAAGTGAAGTTAAAAAGCAAGTTATAGATTTATCTTTAATATTGTCTGAGAAGGCCCTTGAACAGCATATAGATGAAAAAGAACATAGAAGACTAATTGAGGACTTTATCTTTAAGGTAGGTAGCTAAGATGTATGAGCACTTATATAAAAGGTATGCACTAGCACTATATGCAGTTGCTGAGGGAAAAGGTAAAGTAGAAGAGTATTTAAATGATTTGAAAGAAATTGTTTCACTTATTAAGAATGACGATGAGTTTTTAAAGGTGATTAAATATCCTAAAATAAGTACTTCTACAAAAAAAGATATGTTTATTAGAATTTTCAAGGGTAAAATAGATGAGGAACTTTTAGCTTTCTTACTTATACTTATAGAAAAAAAGAGAATATTATTTATTGAAGAAAATCTTAAAGAGATGGAAAAGATCCACTTAGAGCGAAATAACACTTTGCTTGCTGAGGTCAAAACAGTAATACCTCTTGTAGAAATTGAAAGAGAAAACTTACGTACAAAATTAGCTAATATGTATGATAAAAAAATTGTATTTGAAGAAAAATTAGATAAAAAGATTATAGGTGGAGTGTATATTAGGGTTGGCGATGACGTTATTGATGGCACTGTCAAGAATAGATTAGAGGAAATGAAAAAATTAATGTTTAAATAGGAATGAGGTGAGTTTATGAATATAAAACCAGAAGAAATAACATCCATAATAAAAAAGGAAATAGAAAAGTATGAAAATAAAATTGACACTGTTGATTCAGGCACAATAATTCAAATAGGTGATGGAATTGCTAGGGTATATGGTTTAGATGAATGCATGGAAAATGAACTTTTAGAGTTTCCTAATGGAGTACTTGGTATGGCATTAAATCTAGAACAGGACAATGTAGGATGTGTACTTCTTGGACCAGAAAAGGGTATCAAAGAAGGGGACGTAGTAAAAAGAACTGGTAGAGTTGTTGAAGTCCCTGTAGGTGAGGCTTTAATAGGAAGAGTTGTAAATGCCTTAGGTGTACCAATAGATGGTAAAGGTCCGGTTAAGACTACAGAGACAAGACCAGTTGAGGTAATAGCACCAGGAGTTATTGAAAGACAATCAGTTAAAGAACCACTTCAAACTGGAATTAAGGCAATAGACTCTATGGTACCAATTGGAAGGGGTCAAAGAGAACTTATAATAGGCGATAGGCAAACAGGCAAAACTGCATTAACAATAGATACTATTATAAATCAAAAGGGTAAAGATGTTATATGTATATATGTAGCTATTGGTCAAAAACAATCTACTGTTGCACATATTGTTAACACATTATCTGAAATGGGAGCGTTAGATTATACAATCGTTGTGGCATCCACAGCTTCTCATTCAGCACCACTTCAGTATTTGGCGCCTTATGCGGGATGTAGTATGGGAGAATTCTTTATGCATAACGGTAAGAATGTATTAATAGTATATGATGATTTATCTAAGCATGCGGTTGCTTATAGGGCTATGTCACTATTACTTCGTAGACCACCGGGCAGAGAGGCATATCCTGGAGATGTATTTTACATTCATTCAAGATTACTAGAAAGGGCTGCAAAACTTTCGGATAAACTAGGTGGAGGATCATTAACTGCCCTTCCCATAATAGAAACACTGGCAGGAGATGTTACTGCTTATATACCAACCAATGTAATTTCTATAACAGATGGTCAAATATTTCTAGAAGCTGAATTGTTTCATTCAGGACAAAGACCTGCAGTTAATGCTGGAATATCTGTATCAAGAGTTGGTGGAAATGCTCAAATAAAAGCTATGAAACAAGTTACAGGAACTTTAAGACTAGAACTTGCTCAATATAGAGAACTTGCAGCTTTTGCTCAATTTGGAACAGATCTTGATAAAGATGCTAAGATGAGACTGGAAAAAGGTAAAAGATTATTTGAAATATTAAAGCAGAATCAATATACGCCAGTATCAGTAGAAAAACAAGTTATGATTTTCTTTGCGGGTAGCAATAACTATCTTATTGATGTTCCAGTACATCAAGTAACAAGATTTGAAAGTGAATTTTATGAGTTCATGGATACACATCATAGAGAAGTAGGTAAGGCAATAGCTGAGAATGAGAAAATAGATGATAAAATAAAACAACAACTTATTGATTCAATAGAAGAATTTATAAAAGTATTTTCAATTGAAAAAGACTAACGATTTCTCATTAGAAATTAGTTAGTGAAGCACCTTTAGGTGATAATTAACTTGCCTTGATAATATATTTATCGAGGCTAAAGAGAGGTGAAGCATGGCAGGTAAGGGTCTTATTGCAATTAAACAAAGAATAAAGTCCATAACAAATACTACTAAAATCACCAAGGCCATGGGATTAGTTGCAACATCTAAATATAAGAAAATAAAAAATAAAGTAGATATTAACAATAGTTATCAACTTAAGCTTGATGAAATTTTTAAGCATGTTCAAGATAACTATGAAGGTGATAGTATCTATATAAAAGGAAATGATAGTAGCAAAAAAATGTATGTCGTATTAACGTCAGATACAGGTCTTTGTGGTGGATTTAACTGGTCAGTAGTAAATACCCTTGTTGAGAGAGTAAAAACCAATAAGGAAGATTACAATATAATTATTGTTGGTCAAAAAGGAAGAGCATTACTTAAAAAACTTAATATTGAAACTGTTGCGGAATACGTTGAAATTGAGGATGTTCCTACTCAGAAAGAAGCTTCTACTATTATTAATCATGCACTTACTATGTATAGTAGTGGTGATGTTGGTGAAGTTTACATCATTTATAAAAAACTTATCTCAGCAGTGAAAAATGAAGTTAGAGTTGAAAAATTGCTCCCTCTAAGTTTTGATGATACAAAGGATAAGACTAATGAATATGTAAATATTGAGGCAATTGATGAAAATGCAATGTATAATATTACTTTATTGTATTTAGGTGGTAAAATGCTGAATTCAATGCTACATTCAAAAGCAAGTGAACACAGGTCTAGAATGGAGTCAATGGGTTCGGCTACGAACAATGCTAATGATATACTTGATAAGCTTAAATTAAAATATAATAGAAGTAGACAAACTGCAATTACACAAGAAATTTCAGAAATAGTTGGAGGAGCAGAGGCTCAAAAGTAAAAAGGAGAGAAAACAATGCCAGGACATATAGGAAAAGTTGTTCAAATAATAGGGCCTGTTATAGACATAAAGTTTGACTCAGACAGTCTTCCTGATATTTACAATAGTATTGAAATTCAGATGAAAGATAGAGTGATTGTAGCTGAGGTTGAGCAACATATTGGTGATGATGTTGTAAGAGCTATAGCTATGGAAAGTACAGAAGGATTAAGTCGTGGTCTTAAGGCTACTGACACTGAAAATCCAATAAGAGTTCCAGTTGGAGATGAAGTACTGGGAAGGTTATTTAACGTTCTTGGAAAGCCTATGGATGAACTAGGAGAAGTTAAAGTTGAAAAGTATATGCCTATCCACAGGCCAGCTCCAACATTTGAAGAACAATCTGTTGAACCAGAAGTGTTTGAAACAGGTATTAAGGTAATAGACTTAATTGCACCTTATCAAAAAGGCGGAAAGATTGGTCTTTTCGGTGGGGCAGGAGTTGGTAAAACGGTTTTAATTCAAGAGCTTATGAATAATATTGCAAAAGAGCATGATGGAACTTCAGTATTTACTGGAGTTGGAGAGAGAACTAGAGAAGGTAACGATCTTTATAACGAGATGAAGGAATCGGGAGTTATAGCTAAAACAGCTTTAGTTTTTGGTCAGATGAATGAACCACCTGGTGCTAGAATGAGGGTTGCGTTAACTGGTCTTACCATGTCAGAATATTTTAGGGATAAAGGTCAGGATGTACTTTTATTTATAGATAATATATTTAGATTTACACAAGCTGGTTCTGAGGTATCTGCATTACTTGGCAGGATTCCAAGTGCTGTTGGTTATCAACCAACACTTGCTACTGAAATGGGTCAATTACAAGAAAGAATTACATCTACGAAACAAGGGTCGATTACATCTGTGCAGGCTGTATATGTACCTGCAGATGATTTAACGGACCCTGCTCCAGCGACTACTTTCAGTCATCTTGATGCAACAACAGTGTTATCAAGGGGAATTGTTGAACTTGGTATTTATCCAGCAGTAGACCCATTGGATTCTACTTCAACAATGCTTGATCCTAGAGTAATAGGTCAGGAACATTACGATGTTACAATTAGGGTTAGACATATATTAGAGAGATATAAAGAACTTCAAGATATTATTGCAATATTAGGAATAGATGAATTATCTGAAGAAGATAAAACAGTGGTATTAAGAGCACGTAAGGTGCAAAGATTTTTATCTCAACCATTTACTGTAGCTGAGCAATTTACTGGTATGAAAGGTAAATTCGTGCCCGTAAAAGAGACAGTAAGGGGATTTAAGGAAATCCTTGAAGGTAAGCATGATAAATTACCTGAAGCAGCATTTATGTTTGTTGGTACTATAGAAGAGGCGGTAGAAAAAGCTAAAACTATGGATACTGAATAAGGATTTTTAAGAATATGTGCATAGAAAGGTAGGCGTTTTTGTATGAAAAATCATATAAAGCTTACTATAATTACTCCGGAGAAGGAATTTTATAGTGGTGAAATCCTGAGTTTGAATACGGAGAGTGATGAAGGTAGAATAGGTATTCTTGCAAACCATGTTTCTATGATAACTACATTAAAACCAACGGTGACAACATTTACAGAGGTAAATGGTAAAGAACTGAAAGCTTTTACATCAACGGGAGTTTTAAGAGTTCTTAAGGGCGAAGTAGAAATGTTATGCAACGCTTGTGAATGGCCAGAGGATATAGATGTAGAAAGAGCAAAACGAGCTGAAGAAAGAGCAGAAAAAAGATTAGGAAAAGAGCATGGAGCAAATCTTAAGAGAGCAGAAAGTTCTATTTTAAGATCACTTATGAGAATTAGAACTAAAGGGTAGATATTATAAAATGGAGATATTAAATTATCTCCATTTTTTTTTTTGATAAAAATCACATTAATGGCCTAACCATGCAAAAATAATTTAAAATCAAAGTTATGAGAACTATATTAAAAACATGTTAATAGATTAAATTAAGCACATTTCCAATAAATTTTTATATATTAATAATATAAAGAATAGATATATTTAATATCAATTCTTTGAATACCCCCTATCTATAT
>DHIM01000294.1 GCA_002403785.1 Clostridium sp. UBA4746 | reverse complement strand
TTGGTGCAAATGATTTTGGATACCTAGCATTAAATGGTGCATTATGTATACCCATATCAATGGCCCTGCTGTCATTTGCAGGTAAATATACACTTGCTTCAACCTCGGCAGTTATATTTAGTGCTAATGCGATATTTACAGTACCCTTTGCTTATTTAATTTTAAAAGAAAAGGTTAATAAAGCAACGTTAATATCTCTTTTAGTAGGTATTGTGGGGGTTATTATAATTTTCAATCCAGCCAAAATATTAGCAGGAATGAATGGAGGTTCTTCAGATTTATTAGGAGTAACACTTGCATTAGGTGCGGCTATATCATGGTCACTATTTACAGTAATAAGTAAAATTAGAGTACATCAATACGGTGGTTATGTATTTAATTGTATTGCATTCTATTTCGGAGCATTCTTTGTATTGTTAATACTTTTAGCTACAGGAAGACCCGTTTTTAAAGGAATTGATGGAAACTCAGCATTAGTACTTGTGTACATGGGTCTTTTTATAAAGGCACTTGGATATGTATGTTACCTTGGAGCAATCAGGTTAACATCAGCAGTTACAGCATCTTTAGTATTTTTAATAAAACCTGCTTTAGCTACTATGCTCGCTGTAATGATACTTGGTGAACAGCTTGAGGCAAATATTGTTATAGGAATTGCATTTATTATTGTAAGTTCTTATATTGCATTTAAATCTAAGCGGGCGTCTGAGGTAGCTCAGGTGACTCAGTTAGTTAACAAATAGGTGATTGTAGACAAGTGTACGTAGATTTATTGTTAATCAAGTATCATCCATAGGAATAGGTTTCAATAATGACGTCAATCCATCTACAACTCTTGATTGTGGATCTTGGGGAAATAATTCAATATCTGAAAACTTTGTATTAAGATATTAAAATATAAGAAGAGAGGGTTAAACCTATCTTCGTATATTTTTTTTAGAATAAACAATTTAGGTGGGATAAAATTTAAAATTTAGATTATATTTTTAAAACACAAAGTATAAAAAAAATTAAATATGAAGCAGTTTAAAGGACTTTCTAAATCAATTTTTATTTTCATTAGCTAGTGATATATTGTCAATCTGAGTAACTACTCATAAATTGGGCATAATTGTAATTAAGATATTTACATGACATGATTTTTAAGATAAATCTATCGTATTAAAACATTGAAAATTTTTGGACTTTTCAGTTGTTTAAGTCATATTTGATATACGGAATTTAAGTTCATATAAAGGGCATTAGAATTTTACAATACTATATTATAAATATGGAGGAATGAAAATGGGAAAAAATAAACTGTTTGAAACAATCAAAATTGGAAAAGTTGAAATTAAAAACAAAATTGCAATGGCACCAATGGGGGTATTCGGGTTAATCTCGGATGATGGCGCTTTTAATCAAAGAGCTATTGATTATTATGTGGAAAGAGCAAAAGGGGGAACTGGACTAATAATAACAAGCATAGTTAAAGTAGAAAATGAAATAGATAAAACAATTATGCCCGCTTTTCCATGTGCAACAGGAAATCCAGCTAAATTTATTCAAACATCCTCAGAACTTACTGAAAGAGTTCATGCTTACGGAACAAAAATATTTCTTCAATTGACTATGGGATTTGGAAGAAGTGGATCTCCTATTTTAATGTCAAAACAACCAGTTTCAGCTTCGGCTATTCCAAATTATTGGGATCCATCTGTTACTTGCAGAGAGTTATCAACTGACGAAGTTGAGAAAATAGTGAAAAAATTTGGTGAAGCTGCAGCAATTGCCAAAGCATCAGGTTACGATGGTATTGAGGTACATGCAGTACATGAAGGTTATTTGCTAGATCAATTTACTTTAGCAATCTTTAATAAAAGGACAGATAAGTATGGTGGAGATTTAAGAGGAAGATTAACGCTTCCTATTGAAATTCTTCACGAAATCAAGAAAAATGCAGGACAAGATTTCCCAGTTGGATTAAGATACAGCATAAAGAGCTGCATTAAAGATTGGGGACAGGGTGGTCTACCTGGTGAGGATTATGAAGAAAAAGGCCGAGATTTAGAAGAAGGCTTGGAAGCAGCCAAAATCCTAGAGGAAGCTGGATATGATGAATTAAATACTGATGTTGGTACATACGATGCTTGGTATTGGTCTCATCCTCCTATTTATCAAAAACATGGACTATATCTGCCATACACCGAGCAATTAAAGAAGGTAGTAAAAATTCCAGTTATCGTAGCAGGTAAATTGGATACTCCTGGAATAGGTGAAAAAGCTTTAGAAGATAACCAAGCCGATATGATATCTCTTGGCAGAGGTCTTTTAGCAGATGCATATTGGCCTAGAAAAGTGTTATTAGGGCAAGAAGAAAGAATTCGTCCTTGCATTGGCTGCCATGACGGATGTCTTGGAAGAGCTTTTGAAAATAAGCCGCTATCTTGCGCAGTAAACCCTGCTACAGGACGAGAACGATATTATGAAATAAAACCTACTAATAATCCTAAAAACATAATGGTTATTGGTGGTGGTCTTGCAGGTATGGAGGTGTCTAGAATAGCCAAAATGCGAGGACATAACGTTACAATGTACGAAAAAACTAATGAATTGGGAGGACATGTTATTGCTGGGTCAAAGCCTGATTTTAAGCTTGATGATAGAAGATTGCTTAATTGGTACAAAAATGAAGTGAAAATTTTAGGTGTTAATTTAGTAATGGATATTGAAGTAACTGAAGAAATGATAGATACAGAAATGCCTGATGCAGTTGTAATAGCAACGGGCTCTAATGAAGTAATATTAAACGAAGTCCCTGGAATTAATAAAGAAAAAGTTGCGACCGCTAGTGAAGTGTTAGATGGCATTAAAGTTGTTGGTCAAAATGTAATTATGGTAGGTGGAGGACTTGTTGGCTGCGAGACTGCTTTGTGGCTGGCTCAGCAAGGTAAAAAGGTAACAATAGTGGAAGCTTTTACTGATATTCTAAGTTCAGGAAAACCTATCCCGCATATGAATAAAATAATGTTAATTGATTTATTAAACATTAATAAGGTAGAAAAAATTACGAGTACCGCTTTATTAGAAGTAACTGATGAAGGGGTAATATTAATTAATAATAAATTTGGTAAGAAGAAGATTAAAGCAGATACTGTAGTTTTAGCAGTTGGTTTTAAATCAGAACGAGAATTATTTTATAAAATGAATGGCAAAATAGCAGACTTATATATTGTCGGAGATGCAAACAATGCCGCTAATATAATGAATGCTATTTGGACTGCAAATGAAATAGGATTAAATATTTGAAGTAAAAACAATTAAATATTCAAAAATTCATAGGAGCTAATGGGATAATTAATGTTAAAAGTATATGTAAGTTGTTTAATGATAACATAATAAAATGTAAGGGTATATCAATATTAAAATCAGTGATATAAGAAGGAATTGTCAGAAATGATGATTCTTTTTTTTAGTTACTGTCTGAAACAAAATATTCAAGTAATAAAACTATATCCTTTACCATATATTTATCAATATACTCTAAAGTAGGTGAGCAATATGAGAAAAGTATTGATACAAGATAATTTCTATAAAAGTGTGCCTTTGCATAAAAGGAAAAATGTTGAAAAATTATGTGAAAAAATAGAGACACAGCTAAATGAAAAAAACAATGGAATATTTGGAAAATGTAAAGCATTGCAAACAAAAAAATTCCATAATAAAGAGCATTTATTTAAACTTAGAGCATCTAGTGGCGATAGAATTATGTTTACCTATACTAGGTTTTTACGGAATTATAGGGATGAATATGGTTCAGGAATTTGTTTGATTAAATATATTTCTCAACATGATCAACAAAATAGAGAAGCAAAAAACTTTAATGAAAATAAGGTGCGAAAGATAGATAGTGAAGAAATAATTTTAGAAATTGAAGAAGTTAAACAGAAAGAGAGTCATGATTATAAAAACTTTTTTGATTTAGACAGAACTATTGTATATATAAAAAATGAAAATGAACTCTCAAAACTATTTCAGCAAAATGAAGAGTTATTAGAAGTATATATTAGTAAACAACAATCTGAATATGCTATTGATATGAAACCTACTATTCTTTTGGGTGGAGCAGGTAGTGGCAAAACACTCGTTTGTTTGCATAGATTGAATAAATATAAAGATGGTTGTGGGAAAAAAGCATACTTTACATATTCAGAAGGACTAAAAAAGAAATCCCTCAAACTATTCAACGAAATTTCATCTAGCAAGAAGGACATTTTTTTTTATACACCTGTAAGTTATTGTTTGAAAATATTAAAATTAAAAGAAAAACAATTTATTGATTTTCTTTGGTTTAGGCTAAACTTTGATATTATAAAAAAAAATATAAAGTTACCATCTGGCATAGATGCTATTGATATATGGTCTGAGATTAGAGGAATAATTAAAGGATATATGGGAATTAAATGGACTAGGAATTTTCCGATTTCTTTTAAAGTAATTAATGAAATATCACGAAATATACTAGAACATAAATATAAATATATAAAAAAATATAATAATGATGGAAGAAAAATTATACTTGAAGATACAAGTGTAATACGATTTAACAAAGTTA
>DHIM01000238.1:12088-12275 GCA_002403785.1 Clostridium sp. UBA4746 | reverse complement strand
GAAAGATTTTACAGAAGTGATGAGTCTCGTGATAAAAATACCGGTGGTGCAGGCATAGGTTTAACTATTGTAAAAACTATTGTTGAAGCTCATAAAGGTAGCATTAACGCTACCAGCACTTTAGGTGAAGGAAGTGCTTTCGCTCTTACATTTCCTAAATCTCAACATTTAAAACCAGATAAATAAC
>DHIM01000238.1:10242-11930 GCA_002403785.1 Clostridium sp. UBA4746 | reverse complement strand
AACCAGATAAATAACTTATCTGGTTTTAATTATTTTTTATATAACATATACATTAATAATGTTAATTATTATGTATTTTTTAAAATCTATCAGTTATATATCTTTATTTTAAAAGTACTAATATCTTTATAAAATCTACACATCCTTTCTATATAATTTAAATTATAGGTTTATATTCATAAAATTAAAAGCACAATCTTATTACTCATGAAACACTAATGATAAAAATTCGTTGAATACAACATTAAACATTATATTAAAAACTTTTAGGAGGTAATAAGGTGAGCGTTAAAAAAGAAAAAATAAAGGTCTTCGGTATGACATGTACATCCTGTGAATCGAGAGTAGAAAGGGCAGTTACAAAATTATATGGTGTGAAAAATGCCAAGGCAAGCTTCAGTAATCAATATCTAACAATAGAATACAATACAGATTTCTGTAATCCCGAAGAAATTAAAACTGCAATTAAAGCAGCTGGTTATAGTACGGAAAGCTCGAATAACTACAAAATGGCAGGTATATTTATAATCGTAGCAGCAATTATATTAATTGGAAATTCATCAGGTGGAATTGACATGGCCTCTAGACTCAACGGTGCTACATATTTTGTTCTATTCATTGTTGGGGTCCTTACCTCAATACATTGCATAGGTATGTGTGGAGGAATAATGCTATCACAAAGTATAAATAAAGATAGCAAAAGTAAATTCGATTCTATTAAACCCGCCCTTCTATATAATGCAGGAAGAGTTCTATCATATACAGTAATTGGTGGAATAGTAGGGGCTCTAGGTTCAGTGCTTTCACTATCAATAACCGCCAAGGCTGGACTTCAAATATTTGCTGGTGTCTTTATGATAATAATGGGACTTAATATGAGTGGATTTAGCTTATTTAGAAAGTTTAATATAAAACTTCCCTGGTCTGCTTGTTCGGTTAAAAATAAGCCAAAGACACCTTTTTTAATTGGTGTTTTGAATGGACTTATGCCCTGTGGACCTCTTCAGACAATGCAATTATATGCTTTAGGAACTGGAAGTGCCTTTAATGGTGCCGTATCTATGCTACTATTTTCTCTCGGAACAGTACCTTTGATGTTGACGTTTGGAGCATTATCAGGGCTCATTACTAAAGGATATACAAAGACTCTTTTAAAATTCAGTGGAATACTGGTTGTTGTTTTGGGTATTATAATGGGAACTAGAGGACTAGCATTAGCTGGTATAAACGTGCCTTCTACATCTACATTAACTGCTAGTTTAACTGGTAACAAAACATCCGCATCAGCAACGCCTGCTGCTAAACCAACTATAGAAAATGGAGTTCAGATAATTAGAATGACAGCAGATGGTTCAGGATATACTCCAAATGGCCTATATGTTCAAAAAAATATGCCTGTAAAATGGATAATAGATGGCAAAGCATTAAACTCTTGCAACGGACAAATTGTCGCAACTTCCTTAAATGTTAATAAGACCTTACAATCTGGTGAAAATGTAATTGAATTTACGCCAAAAGACAAAGATATAAGCTTCAGCTGTGGAATGGGTATGATCAGAGGTGTTATTAAAGTGGTTGATAATGTTGCTTCTGTAGATACCTCAAAACCTGATTCTTCAATACCATCTCCATCCAGTGGAATGCCTGGTTGTACTATGGGTAGCACACCTGCTGCACCTGCTGCACCT
>DHIM01000238.1:2726-10056 GCA_002403785.1 Clostridium sp. UBA4746 | reverse complement strand
ACCTGCTGCACCTGCTGCACCTGAAAAACCAAGTATTTATGGTACGGATTTGAGTAAAGTTAAAACTAGTAGGTTGATCCAAAAAGCTGTAATTTCCGGAAGCAACCAGGCTATTTCAATTAAAGGTACAGGATATGAATTTGAACCATTGATTGTAGTTGTAACAAAAAATGTTAATACAATTTTAAGCTTTGATTTAAATAAATTTGACAATCCAAATGGAACCTTTGAAATCGCTTCACCAGACACTGGCAACAACCTTACTACTTTTAAAGGTAAAAAAGGAATTGTTAAAGTAAATGCTACCTTTAGTGCAAGCGGTATATATTCAATCATAAAAGATGGCAATATTGTAGGTGGTGTGGTTATTGTAGATGATTTAATAAATGCAGATTTAGAAAAAATTAGAAAAAATTATATAAGTGGTTAATTTTTATGATTTAACATTCAAATAGTCACGAAGTAAATTATTCAAGTTGGTCAATATATATCCTAATAAAATATTTTAGACAACTCTATATACACCAAAAGGTTCAAGTACTACATTTCGTATAATACTTGAACCTTTTTCATATTTGGATTTTACTATTTTAACTATGCTTTTTCTATTTTTACTACATCATAACCTGCATCTTCAATAGCTGCCTTTATAACATCATCTGTTATATCTTCGCTAATTTCAGCGGTAGCAAGCTTTTTATCAAGATTTACATCCACGTCTTTTGCTCCAATCTCCTTTAATGCCTCACTAACATGGTTTACACAGTGTCCACAACTCATACCTTCTACTAATATTTTCTTTTTCATTTTTATTTCTCCCTTCGAATTTTAGTTTCTCTTATAAAGAGAAACTTTAATTTAATATCTTAAAATCTTGAAATATTAAGTTAATAATATTCTTCATTTATATACTATCACCTCATTATGTAGACTTTATGAAGAAACTCCTCTATTAAAACTATTTAATAAGTTTATCTCAAAATAATATAAAATTTATGTAGTTGTTATTTACTTTTAAAATTCAATAATAACGCTGAATTTATAATAACCGCAACAGAGCCTAAATTATGTACTAAGGCACCAATGACTGGATTCAATATTCCTGCCATCGCTAATATAATAGCTACAAAATTGAGTAACATAGAAAGAGTTAAATTTAATTTAATTGTCTTCATAGTTTTTTGTGATAAGTTTAATAGGTGAGGAATACATTTAATGTCATCACTGACGAGGGCAATATCTGCAGCATCAACGGCAATATCACTACCGATTCCACCCATTGCAATCCCAACATATGCTTTTTTTAGTGCAGGTGCATCGTTAATGCCATCACCAATCATGCATACCATCTTATTTTCATTCTGATATTTCTCAATTGCAAACATCTTATCTTCTGGTAAACATTCAGAATGAAAATTGGAAATGCCAACACTTTTAGCAATATACGAGGCTGCTAATGGATTATCTCCAGTTAGTAATACACTTTCTACATTGAGCACTTTAAGTTTTTTAATCATGTCAGCAGACTCTTTCCTTAATGTATCAGATAAAGCCAAAAATCCAGCCTCACAACCATTTATAGCTACATATATAATCGTACAGCCGTTGTTTATGTATTTTGATGATTCTTCAAGCATCTTTTGAGATATTCTTACTGAATTCTCAATAAGCAAGGGAACATTTCCAGCAAGAATGATATTGTCTACGACCATTGCTTTAACGCCTCTACCTGCAATCATTGTAAACTGCTGTGGTTCTTGCAGAGTTATGTTTGATGTATTTTTAAAATGAGAAACAATAGCTTTACCTAGTGGATGCTCAGAACGTAACTCAGCTGAAGACGTCAGTGTCAATAACTGTTCTACACTTATATCTAGATTATAGCTTTTAACTGATACAACATCAGGTTTGCCATAAGTGAGAGTTCCAGTTTTATCAAATGCGATTATAGATACCTTTGATAGTCGTTCTAACGCATCTCCTTCGCGTACAAGTATGCCAAACTTTGAAGCGTTTCCAATACTAGCCATAATGGCGGTAGGTGTCGCAAGCACTAGAGCACAGGGACAGAATACAACAAGAATTGTAACGGAGCGAATAATCTCTCCTGTAATAAGCCCTGTACCAACTGAAGTCACGAGAGCAATCACAACAATCCAAGTAGCCCATCTATCTGCTATGCCAACAATTTTAGCCTTACTTGCATCCGCAGATTCAACTAACTTAATCATTCTTTGCAATGAACTGTTCTCACCTACCTTGGTGACTTTCATATCAAAAGTACCAAACTGGTTTACAGTTCCGCTGTAAACTTCCTCATTAACACCTTTATCAACCGGTAGAGATTCTCCAGTCATAACTGATTGATTAATTGAAGTTTGCCCAAAAATTATAATGCCATCAACAGCAATAGTTTCACCTGCAAGTACACGTAACATATCATCTATCTTTACTTCTCGTGCAGGTATAATTATTTCTACTCCATCACGAACTACTCTTGCAGTGCGTGGGGTAAGCTTTACTAAATTTTCTATGCCAGCGCGTGCCTTTGCAACAGTACGTTCCTCAAGTAATGCACCAAGTGTCATAATAAAAGCTACCTCTCCTGCAGCAAATGTTTCGCCAATAAAAATAGAGGCAATAAGTGCGATAGAAACCAAAAGATCTGCCTTAATATCAAATTCTTTTATAAGTCCGTAAGTAGCTCCCTTAATAATTGGAATACCACATAAAATAATTGCTAACCATGCACTATCAATTTGAAAAATACTAATGTGCAGTAAGCTTAATAGTAATGAAGCGGCAGATATTATTAAAAAGAGTATGATTCGTTTTTCTTCATACTGAAATAAATCTATTATTTTTTTCATTTTTTCACCTAACTCATTCTTGAAAAATGCTCTACCGCTTTAGCAAATTGAGCAATTGTTTTGTCGGCATCACCATGCTCTATACCATCACGCACACAATGTTGCAAATGACCCTCAAGCACTACTTGCCCAACTTTATGTAATGCACTTTTTGCTGCATTTATTTGTATTAAAAGATCTTCACAAGGAACATCCTTGTTTACCATTTCTGAAATACCTCTAAGTTGTCCCTCTATTTTTTTGATCCTTGCTTGAACCTTTGGAATATCCATACATTGGCGCATATTTTAGCCTCCTCAAAATTTTGTTTTATACCTATGGGGGTATATGTATATATTATCTTATAAAAAATCATTTGTCCATACCTTATTTTATGAATTGTTTTTAAACACTTATAATTCCGATACAGTATATCATCTAAACATCCCCTTTTTAATTTTTTGTTTTCACGCCTTAATTATAACAAAAATACCCTACAGAGTGGACTTTTAATTGTCTTCTCTATAGGGTATTTTTCGTATACATAAGCCGTTCAATCTAATGACTTTACATCCAATTCTATCCGGTATAAATTACTTGTTTGGGAGCTTGCTCGGCTTAAAATAAGCGTATAGTGCACTAGCTAAATATGTCCAATATGCAAGGACTTGAACTAAATTTGGGCTATCTGCATATCCAAATATAGCTTTTAACAAACCTCCTATCATTGAATTTTGATCCAATAATACCTTAGTACTCCAAACTTGTTCTATCCCTACTGGAATCATGTGGAGTTCTTGAAATTCATGAATTCCTCCGGACAAAAGCCCTGCCGCCATGACAATAAGAAGCACACTCATCGCCGTAAAAAATGATTTGAGTGGGAGACGATGTGTTCCTCTATAAAGTATATATCCCAGAATAGCCGCCACACCAAAGCCTAATACACTTCCAGTTACCGTAGCAAGTGCAGATGTTTGTTGTGCAGAACCTACAATAAATAGCACAGTCTCGATACCTTCTCTAAGTACTGAAATAAACGCTAAAGAAGCTAATGCCCAGGTTGATCCATGGCTTAGAGCAATCTGTATTTGCCGTTTTAATTCTCCTCCGATATTTCCACCCTGTCGTTTCATCCAAATTGTCATCCATGTGAGCATAATAACGGCAACAATTTTAAGTATTCCTTCCAAAACAGCTTGAAATCCTTCGATTTCCGTCGTTCCCAGTATGAAAAAAATTCCCAAAGCTATCAATACACTAATTAATGCAGCTACTCCTGTCCCAAGCCAAACTTTTCCGGTTTCCTTCATCTGCCCTAATTGTTTAAGATATGATATAATAATAGCAAGAACAATCGCGATTTCTACCCCTTCACGCAAGGTAATAATAAACACATTAAACATATTTTTCATCCTTTCTCTATGCAACCAGTTGATAAAGGTTATCATTTGATTATATTATACCGTGGCATTATCCACTTGTCAATAAATGAATTTATAAAGCTTATATCTGTTATATATTGCCAACATCTCCGTTTTGTAGACTTTGTCACCTACGATATCATATCCGCCACCTGAAACAAGAAAATAACTGCCCATTAATATAATTATTAAACCTTGATTTTAGATGTAAAAAGAATTAATGTTGTTAAGTAGTTAGTTTCAAAAATTCAGATGTTGCTTAATAAAAAGGCCTTAATTATATACTAAGTTAGGAGACGATAAATCATGTTAAAAATTAACAATAATGCTTTGAATTATGTTCAAGGTAAAAACCTATGTTTTGTTGTAAGTATCGAAAACACACCACTAGAATGTGATTGTTCGAATTGTCATACCAACATTAAAACTCTTAAAACTAAGGTTTTATTTGAAACTGAAGTGCTAGATAAATACTGTTATGATATTTATGAATATCAGGGTGTCAAAGTATTTGTTCTGAAAGATTTAAAGATTGTTGCAGATATAAATGTTTATCAAAAGTCAAAATTTCCTTTTATGAAACCTAAATTTGCAATTAAAGGTATCACAGTTTAGTAAATGTTTTTTGTATAGTAAAACCCCATATCAATTATGATGTGGGGTTTTAACATACCAATTGTATATTAATATTCTAAATATAACATAGCAATTATATTACATTCAGAAAAATAGACTTCTACTTCTTTATAAACTTATTTTAGGCAGTATTCGATAAACTTCCAATAAAATAATGTTTATAGTCAACCAAACTCCACCAAAAATATACCCCGCATAAACATCACTTGGATATTCAGTTTGAAAGAATATTGGATTTAGACCTGCAAATATACAAATAAATAAAGTCATAATTAAGACCGCAGTTTTAGCCCAAGCTTTCTTTACATGGCGTACTATTAGGTAGACAAAAAAGCCATATGCAACAACTGCCATTAAAGAGTGATTGCTTGGAAAAGTATACAGATTATTACTTATTAATCTTATTGAAGCTGGTCCTAAACGTCTAAAAATATGCCTTAATGCATATTGTAAAATTTCCCCACCACCAATTACAATAAAGAGAAACTGAATTTCAAGAATTCGATTTGTTTTTCTTCTTATAATCCATATAAACATGAATATAGTCAATGGTACTAATACCTTAATTGAAGTTATTAATTCAAACAATCCAATCAACAGTGACCATTTAGAATTAAAAATTGCTTTTACTAAATAAGATACAACAATGTCAAATTGATCGAATTCATGTGCCAAATAATCTTGTATTACACCAACTACAAGAACGATAAATCCCAGAAACGCAACTGCTACAGTAGCTATTGCGGCTTTCATTTTTCCCATAGAATGAACTATAATTATAGTTTTATTTAATATTTTATATGTATTTTCTATTATCTGTGTCTTATGATTTCTATAAAAATAGTTAATAATTAAAATTAACGATATAATCAAACTACCAATAATCAAATATTTTGATATATAACTATGAAATTTATCCCAGTTTGGTCCAAGAACCTTACCTAATGATATAAAAGTAGCAGTCCACATCAAAGCTCCAAAATAGGCGTTTATTGCAAATCTCCTATATGAAATTTTCGTTATACCAGAAAAATACCCCGTAATGTGTCTGACTCCAGGAATGAAGTATGCTAGAATTAATAATTTATTACCAGATGATTTAAACCACTTTGATGTTTTTTCAATTTTAGCGGGTCCAAGATGAATATATGAACCATATTTTTCAAAAAACCTCGTACCTAATTTAGTACCAACAAAGTAAGATATCGTAATGCCTACTATCACTCCAGCAGTAGCTACAAGGATACTTATAATCCAATTCATTTTAGATTGATAAACAAGAAAACCACAATATGTCATCATTAACTCGCCAGGAAGAGGAAATGCAATTAATTCAAGTACTAAAGCACTAAACAAAATGATGTATCCATAATTATTAATTAATCCTAGTACAGAATTCAAAATACCACGTCCCATCTTTAATATTTATAAACATTTGTTAATTGAGCGGTTATATAATTTAAAGCGTTAATAATTAAATTTAAATAAGCTCTCTTATTTTCTCTTTAACCTTTCAATTCTAAAAACAATCATATCCCATATCTTTAACACAAAGTTAGTTATATAGTCAAAATACCTAGGAAATTTTTGTATTGTTTTATATGTCGCATAAGCTATTATTGCTCCACCAACAACATCCAAAGGATAATGAATTCCAACAAATACTCTTGCGAAACATAATAATAATAATAATAATAATAAAANNAACAATCATATCCCATATCTTTAACACAAAACACGCTATATAATCAAAATACTTTGGAAATTTAAGTATTGCTTTGTATGTAATATACGCTATTATTGCTCCACCAACAATATCCAAAGGATAATGAATTCCAACAAATACTCTGGAGAAACATAATAATAATGACATAACTATCATAATTCTTCCGAAATATTTATTTACAACTAGTATTGGTAATGTTAGGGCAAACGCAAAAGTAGCATGGTCACTGGGGAATGATGGGTCCACAGAAGGGTTCACCAGCAAGTGAGCTGCGTGTAATGTGTAAGGTCTTGGTCTAAAATATACAAGTGCGATTATATGATTTATACCCACCGCGATTAACATTGTCATCATAGCAATTATAGCTACTTTTCTGTTTGCCGCAACCTTTTCTTTCGTGTCTTTCTTAAACCAAAGTAATAGTAATGTTATTGCAAATAGGTATTGGAAGTTTTGTGCAATAAAAACCATTGTATTATCTAGCGCAACAAACTTGCCAGCCAACCCATTTATTAACGAATATATAGTGTAATCCATAATTTTATAATCCTCCTCAAAATAATACATATATAAATAACTTTAAAATTTATTTAAACTTATAGCTGTTGAAGTACAAAAATAAAATGGTATACTTAAATTTATTTTATTTTATAGTGTTCTAGCTATCACTATCCAAGATATAATTTTCCAATAAA
>DHIM01000238.1:458-2603 GCA_002403785.1 Clostridium sp. UBA4746 | reverse complement strand
ATATAATTTTCCAATAAAACCTATTAATTTTTATAACCGTTTTAAATTATAACATAGAAAATATAGTTACTTTAATTAATTAACGACTACAAGCATTATAAAATATAAATATTTATTGTGTACTTACTTTATTAAACACGTAAATTACTATTCCACTGCATATAATACCTAAAATTGCACCTGCTAAGATATCTGTAGGATAATGTACATATAAATATAATCTTGAAAAAGCTATTAAAGACGCTAAACTGAAAAATTCAAGTGCATAATCTTTAAAATATTTTGCTAATACTCCCGCAACTGCAAACGAAGACGTAGTGTGCCCTGACGGGAATGAATAGGATAAAGGCTTTTTAATTAAAAGGTCAACTGCTGGTATATTTGCCGATGGCCGTATACGCCCAACTACATGTTTCAATATTCCATCTCCTAAAATTGTGCTAAGTATTAAGGCTGCTAAAGCCATAAATCCTATTTTTCTATAATTTTTGTTAATCATCAGTAGCGCTGCTATTATAATCCATATCATTCCTCCGTTACCTAAGTATGTTGATATAACCATGACTTTATCTCGAATAGGTCCATGCATATTTTCTTTTACATACAATAATATGGAACTATCAAATTTATGTACTAAGAATATCATTTCTATTGTTCCCCTCATTCCTTTTATAAACACTAGTAAGATATAAATCTCCCTATATTTAATATTATATATTCTGTAGATTAAAAACAGATTAGAAAAATATTAAATTTAGCTTAAGGATTATGATATTTTATAATAAAAGAAACCCCTTAGTCAAAAAAAGTCAGTTAACACAAAAAGGTAATGCTGTATGACAAGTAGTTTCCTGTCATACAGCATTACCTTTTTTGTTGAACTTTATTATCCTTGTCAGATTTACTTTAATGATGCATTGTATTATTAATAGATTAAGTTAATGTTTTTTTAGTATCTCATTTTTCAACCGTTTATATATATCCACTGCTGATCTAAACATTTGAATTAAGAATTTCCACCAGAATAAAAGATGTACTCTCCACCAATTTCTCGCGTTCCATATAATCCATGACAAAATGCATAGTAGAATTACTGTAATTGATATGACTACAACTTTATATTCTTTATAAATAGCATTTGCAAATAACGATGCAGCTGCTATATATCTATCTTGAATTGTATTCGTAGGTGATGGTAATTCAATTGATTCAAGATAGGTATCCTTATCAGTTACTTTAACACGAAGATAGTGATAATAACTGTCTTTAGTTAAAAGTTCTGCTCCTGCTCCACCACTTATAACATAACGTACATTATCTTTTATATAACTGAAATAACTATGAATATGTGAAAGAAAAACTGTATGAACATGATATTTAGTCATTATATTTTCAAATCGTTTCGCTTCTCCTTTATCGGGAAATCCGTGATTTAGACTTTTATATTGACTGTAATTATTCATAATTCCTTCAATAAGTCCTGGTTTTTCTTCATCCGGAATGTTTGGAAGGGTATTAGCATCTACATATTTCCTTGGATCAGAGGGTGGAATATGCGAGAACACAAAAATTTGTTTTCCATGTGCATCCTTTAAATCCTTCTCAAGCCATTTATACTGCTCTGACGGTATTGCTACTTTTTCAGTAAAGCCACGGGAACTGTCTAAAAACACAAGGTGTGCATTTTTATAATCAAAGGAATAATATGGAGGACCAAATAATTTTGTATAAGTTGGTCTACCATTTTCTCTAATATCATGATTACCCAATGTAGTGTACAATGGAACTTTAAGTTTGGATACCATTTGATAAAATAATCTATATTTATGAGGCTCTCCTCCAAATACTAAATCACCATCATCTACTGTAAATGCTGGATTTATAGCATTAATTTGATCTAATATCTGCGAAAAAGTATCATAACCATCTCTATTATCACCAAGCATAACAAATTCAAAGCCATCAGTACTATCCTTTGGTATAACAGCAATACTTTTTTCTTCACTTGCTTTTAAATCTATTTTTAATAATACGGTATGCGAATCTAAAATTTTAACTCCATTTTTTTCAATATTACTAAAGTTAGTATCCAAGGGATTTATATTTTCCAATCTTAAATAATATGTTTTATTATCCCTTATATTC
>DHIM01000238.1:0-380 GCA_002403785.1 Clostridium sp. UBA4746 | reverse complement strand
TCCCTTTTATTGTTATAACCGGTGTAGGAGATATAGATCTTAACACTAAATTTTCGTTCTTATTTTCTATAATCTTTCCTTTTACAAATCCACCTTTTATAGTTACTGTAGAATCATTCCAATTATAAGACGAGACTGAACCAGAAGGATTAAACTTTAGTGGTATAGTAGAAAAGTTTTCACTGACTTTAAAATTTTTATATGTATATACAAAAAATCCAACAATAATTAGTATAATAATTAGTATTAAATATCTGTTTATCTTAAACTTTTTCATAATAAATACTCCCTTATATTTTCTGATTATCATATTAATATGTTTACCATTTAACAGAAGAACTACCCCCTTTAATAATATTATTATAGCATTTATTTCTATA
>DHIM01000239.1:4160-4539 GCA_002403785.1 Clostridium sp. UBA4746 | reverse complement strand
TCCATACCCTTAACACCATGGATTGTACTAAGTATTACAGCATCCTCATCCATATTTTTTTTATGCTTACTAATCTCTTCTTTAACCTGGTCTACATGGGCTAGAAAAGCTATTATAGAACTATACCCCTCTGTTGATTGTCTAAACTCGTCGATAACATCTTCCATCTCACCTAAATCAATCTTAAATTTAGTGCAATATCCTTTTATATAATCATGGTATCCTATACTTGATACTAGATTATTAATTGAATTGTCTAGTGAAATTTTATTTAAGAAATGTATGTCCTTTTTTAATTTATCTAACATCTTCATTTGAAACACGGGAATACCTTCAATATCCTTTACCATTTCAAAGCAGTCTTCTTTTACATAATTTC
>DHIM01000239.1:0-3975 GCA_002403785.1 Clostridium sp. UBA4746 | reverse complement strand
TACATAATTTCTCTTTAAATTATCTAAATTTAATTTACTTATATATCTAAATGGCTTATTAATTATTCTAAGAAAGCTATCTTTATCACTACTATCAATACTTAGTTTTAAATATGCAATAATATCTTTACAAATGAAATGTTGAAAGAAGTCATACTCCTTATCTAAAAGCTTAAAAGGTATTCTCTTTTTTATAAAAACATCAATTAGGCTTCTACACTCTACGTTCGTTCTATATAATATTGCATTATCTCTATATTTTTTTTCATCATCTTCATTATATTTTTGAATAATGCAGCTAATCTCATCCGCCTGAGAGTTTTCATTTATATTATTAAGAACTTTAATAATTCCATCTTTCTCTTTAAATGCTATTATGTCTTTTTCATTTCTCATGCTATTATTCTTAATAATATTCATTGATATCTCTACTATATTCTTTGGGCATCTATAATTAGTAGAGAGTGGTAATTTCCCTCCACCATCGAAATTCTCTGAAAACTTAACCATACACTCAGGATTAGATCCTCTAAAACCATAAATACATTGGTCCTCGTCCCCTACTGCAAAAATAGAATTTTCTTCATTTAAAAGTTTTAATATTTCAACTTGCATAGAATCACAATCCTGGAATTCATCAACCAAAATATGTTTGAATAATTTTTTATATCCCTGAAGTATTGTGTAATTTTTTATAAACAAGTCTCTACAACCTATTTGAAGATCATCAAAATCGAACAGATTTTTTTCTTTCCTATACTGCTCATAAATATTATAGGCGGCTGTAAATATTCCCTTATCGACACTTGGCGAAAAATTTTCTATTGAATCACCACTTGTTTTAAATACAGAAATGTTATTTATGACTTCCTTTACTTTTTCATCACCTACCTCATCCAAATAGGACATTAGTACATTTTTTATGAGTTTATATACTTCAAGTGTATCAATTATGTTTATCTGGCCATAATAGTTCTTAAGGATTTTATAAAACAAACCATGAAATGTTCCAAAAAACGGAACTCGCTCTTTTCCATTAATAGTAATATACCTATTTTTCATATTAATAGATGCAGCTCTTGTAAACGTAATTACTATTATATTTTTAGGACTAATGTTTTGCTCATTTATTAAATGAACTATCCTATTAACAATGACTACTGTTTTACCACTACCTGGACCTGCTGTTACTAATAAATTTCTGCTTGCAGAAAAAACAGCTGCTCTTTGCTCTGTACTTAATTTTGTATTTATTCTATTGTTACCTACTTTATTATTTGTGCTTTGTCTTGTCTCCACTCTCATCCACCTACTTTAAATTGCTTGCAATTTATTTTTATACCTAGATTACTATTGTAATATTCCTATTATTACATTAAAATGTAATTGTGTTATAACTCTATTATATACTTTTATTAAATTTCAAAGGGGAAAAAATTATGATATACTCAAAAGATTTTAATGTGAGGAATGAAAGAAACCTAACAATGCTAGTAGATTTTTATGAATTAACTATGGCAAACGGTTATCTTGATAACAATGTTCAAGATAAAATTGCCTACTTTGATATGTTTTTTAGACGGATACCTGACAGTGGCGGATATTGTATTATGGGTGGAGTACAACAATTAATTGAATATCTTTCAAATTTAAAATTTTCGAATGATGATATATCTTATTTAAAAAATAAAGGTATTTTTTCGGAAAGCTTCATTAATTATTTAAAAGATTTTAAATTTTCTTGTGATGTGTGGGCTATACCTGAAGGTTATCCAGTTTTTCCTGGGGAACCGTTAGTTATAGTTAAAGGGCCTATTATCCAGGCTCAATTCGTTGAGACAATGACATTGCTTACAATAAATCATCAAACCTTAATAGCTACTAAATCAAGTAGAATATGTAGAGCTGCAAAGGGTAGACCTGTTATGGAATTTGGTTCAAGACGTGCTCAAGGTTATGATGGTGCTATATATGGAGCTCGTGCTGCTGTTATCGGTGGTTGCGCTGGTACTGCTTGCACCATCTCTGAAGAGATGTTTGATATCCCAGCCCTCGGAACTATGGCTCATAGTTGGGTACAACTTTTTGATACTGAATATGATGCTTTTAAAGCTTGGACTATAACTTACCCTGATAACTGCGTACTTCTTATAGATACTTATAACGTACTACGCTCTGGTGTACCAAATGCTATAAAGGTATTTGATGAGGTACTTAAACCTATGGGCAAGAGACCTAAAGGAATACGTATTGACAGCGGTGATATTACATACCTAACAAAGCAAGTTAGACTCATGTTAGATAACGCTGGTTATCTAGATGTAAAAATTACGGTTTCTAACTCCCTTGATGAATACATTATAAGAGGTGTTTTAGAAAACGGGGCACAAATTGATAACTTTGGTGTTGGTGAAAGACTTATAACCGCAAGATCAGAACCAGTGTTTGGCGGTGTTTATAAACTCGTTGCTGTTGAAAACGATGGACAAATAGTACCAAAAATCAAAATTAGTGAGAATGCAGAAAAAATTATTAATCCTGCTTTTAAAAAGTTATATAGAATTTTTGATAAAACAACAAACAAGGCTATTGCAGATTTAATCACCTTACATGATGAGGTAATTGATGAAAGTAAAACACTTGAAATATTCAATCCAATTTATACCTGGAAAAAGAAAAATCTTAAACATTACTATATAAAAGATCTTATGGTTAAACTATTTGAGAACGGACAACAGATTTATGAATCTCCGTCTGTTATGGAAATAAAAGCATTTTCTGCGCAAGAAGTTTCTAAATTATGGAGTGAAGTTTTAAGGTTTGACAATCCTCATGTATATTCTGTTGATCTTTCTTCAGATTTATGGAACCTAAAACAAGGGTTATTAAATCATTATTCTGAAATTCTGTAATAGTAGCAGAAAAAATTTGTTTTATGCAAGAGAGATACTAGGAGGACTTATGGCACAACCTTTAAAAATCAAACTTTCAAAAATTGCTCTTAGCGAGCTTATGGAAATGATTAAACTCGACAAAGCATATGATAGCGTACGATTTGTATACGTAAGCGGTTGTTGCAAAACTGCAAAAGTTGATATTTACTTAGACAATTTTAAAACTGGTGACATTAAAAATAATATTGACGATTTAAAAATATTATATGATGAAACTCTTTTAGAAAACATTAATGAACTCACAATAGCCTATAAAGATACTAGATTTTGGATTAAAACACTCTCTGCAAAAGATAGTAAAAATGGTTGTTCAAGCGCTAGTACCAACTCCTGTAATGGTTGCTCTGGACATTGTGATTCTCACTAAGCACATATGACATTTGAGACATATGGAAACAAACTAAAAAAGCTAACCAAATTGGTTAGCTTTTTTAGTTTAACAATATTCAAATAAATAATTATCAAACAACTAGTTTATTTATATTTGCGTTAGCCTATACATTAGCTAATTCACCATCAATTTTTGAAAACAAATCCCTTGCTTTTCTATATCTATCCCCGTCATTAAGCTCCGGAAACCAAATTGCTATTTCACGTTCTGCACTATCAGTGCTATCAGAGGCATGAACTAAATTCTGAGTTTTGTCAATTGCATATTGTCCTCTTATACTGCTAGGTTCAGCTTTTACTGGATCCTTATCCCCGTTGATTTTTCTCACTACATCAACAGCACTTTCTCCCTTCAAAATCATTGCACAAATTTTACCTTCGGTAATATAATTTATTAACTCCTCATAAAATACCTTTCCTACGTGTTCACTATAATGTTTTTCAGCATTTTCTCTTGTTGCAGTAATTATTTTGAGTTCCACAATTTCTAGTGTTTTCTCCTCATAACGATTAAGAATTTTTCCAATTAATGCACGCTTAACTCCATCAGGTTTAATTAATACTAAGGTTCTTTCCATTTAAATTCACTCCCCTGCTTTAGTTTAATAACCATACCCATTATATTTAATTC
>DHIM01000085.1:13229-14475 GCA_002403785.1 Clostridium sp. UBA4746 | reverse complement strand
AGTGAGAACGGCTCAATTTTAAATTGTAAATTGATAATTTGCTTCAAAATATTCGCAAATTACGTCGTAAATGGGAACATATGTATATAAAAGAAAATTTTTATTGAAAATTGTAAAATGAAATATTTATACTTAATGATATTGAGAAGGAATAGATATCTCTTAAGCAATACATTAGTATGAAGAGACATCTGACAAACTTAAGATACTATAGTAAAATGAATATGAAACAGATAACTTGAAGTAATTTATATGCAAAGGAAGTAGACAATGGGAAAAAATATAAAATTGAGATATCCAACCTATCTTAAAGAATTTAGTTGTATAGGTGGAAAGTGTAAAGACAGTTGTTGTATTGGATGGGATATAGATATTGATAAGGTTACCTTCCGGCAATATTATAAGGTTAAAGACAAAGAAATGAAAAGAATGTTTCAAAAAAATGTTCATAATAATGATTATTACCTAAGTCCTGATGTAGATTATGGAAAAATAAAATTAAAAAGTGGAAAAAGGTGTGCTTTTTTAGATGACGAAAATTATTGTATTATTTATTCAAAAATTGGAGAGGAGTATCTTTCAAATGTTTGCACATCTTTCCCTAGAATAACAAATAAAGTAGATGTATGTTATGAAATATCACTTGATGTAGCCTGTCCAGAAGCTGCAAGAATTCTTTTACTAAAAGAAGAAGGAATTGGATATAAAGAAAGTTACGAGACTTTAGGCAAACATATAATATCAAGTGATATTGAAACTAGCTCTAAAGAATATGATAATTCACCTGTTAAGTATTTTAAAGAAATTAGAGATTTAAGTGTCGAAATAATACAAAACAGAAAATTTGACTTAAGTAAAAGACTTTATATACTAGGTGATTTTATAAAAACATTAGAAAAAGAACTTAAACATAAATATAGTAACGTACCAAAATTTATCAAGGAATATGACATGAATTCAGTTAGTGATTTTTATGAAAGAAATCAATTAAATTATATTGTTCAGATGGATTTTTTCAAAAAGATGATGGGTTTCTTAAATGTATCTAAAGAAGTGGATAGTCTTTATTTTAAGGAATATACTATGCAAACTATAGCTGGATTCAAGTTTGACGAAGGAGAGGACATTAGTAAACATTCAGAATTGTACATAAAAGCATTTGAAGATTATACTGAAAATTTTATGAATAATAATAGCTATATTTTTGAAAATTATTTGGTGAATTTTATGTATAACTATATGTTCC
>DHIM01000085.1:7578-13077 GCA_002403785.1 Clostridium sp. UBA4746 | reverse complement strand
AACTATATGTTCCCATTTTCTGAATCAGAATCAATATTTGATGGATATATTATGCTTTTAGTAAGATATTCATTTATTAGATTTTATTTAGTTGGTAAATATCTATATAACAAACAGGATAACAAAGAAAATATAGTTGAATTTATTCAAGCTTTCTCGAAGACCATAGAACATCACAGAACTTATTTAGTTGATGCAATAAATTATATGAAAGAAAATAAACTTGATAATATAGAGTTTGCTAAAACACTTATCTAATTTTGTGGGTATGACATGATTACCTTGTAGGATAATAGCTGAGACAGGATAACTCCTATTTTAAGCAACATTGCAAAGGGGTAGTAAGTAATCACCTATATAAAGCCATTCAGCATAATATATTATGTTGCATGGCTTTATATTGTTAAAAAATAGTATGTTATTTTTGACTAATTAATATCATGTAACCAATGCTTTAAAATTGCAGGTAAGAGGTGTGTATTAAATATCAAATAAAATAATCGTCTATAAACATTGAGAATTGTACTTAATAATAGCATTTGTAGTTAGTTTTGTATCTGCTGTAGCTTTAATAAAGATACATCTAAATAACTTGTTTTAAAGGGTATAGTACTTAAATCCAATGCCTTATTATTTAACATATCTTTTGTTAATGGATAGACATATATATATATTTTAGTTGTTTTTGTATTTAATTTTATAGTATCCTCTAAAAAGTTGCTATCAGCCGATGCAAGGGTATCTACCTTTAAATAATTGTTATTTTGATCTTTTGCGACCACTTTAATTGCGGCTACATTATTATTACCTCGTAAAGCTATATTGAAATCCATTAAGGTTTTATTGAAAAATAAAGCATTCATTATACTGTAATCTATTGAATAATTAGTTCCTTTTACACTTAAAGTTTCATTATAATGTATATTGCGTACTTTTGTTGATTCCGTTGTTATTTTATTATTTTCTTCAGCATTACCGATTTTTTTACCGTATATAAACGATAATATTATAACAATAATTATTAATGTGATATATATATTTTTCGTATTATTTCGAGCCATTTTATTGCATCAACTCCATTCACTTTAGTCTGTTTGCTTTATATATAAAGCATTGTAAGTTTTGTATTTCTTCTTGTTTTAATAATTATATATCTTTTACTCTCTTTATAATATCGGCCAAAAAAATTTAAAATTTAGTAAAAAAAAATATTTATTTTATTTTTTTATCTATTAGCACCGAAATATCAATTTTGTCCGCCTGATAGTATATTAAGTTTTAGATATAAATAAAAATAATAAATACCCAATAACATCTGTTTACACATGTGTTATTGGGTATTTATTATCGAATATCTATTATTTTTCTAACATTAAATATTTTATCTGCTTATTAGTATTTAAAGACTAGATTACCGATTTTTATGGAACCTGGTTTTGATCTACCGGTATTAAAAAATAATGCACTCTTTATTGGATTATTTCCATTAAGTGCCGAAAGTGCAGCCTTAACATCACTTGCGGATGCATGTCTTTTAATGTTGCCATTTTGTACGCAGGTAAATTGATAATAACCGTGATACTTTTGATTAATTACAGCACTAATTGAATTTGGGAACCTCCTGCTCTTAACTCTATTCATAACTACTGCTCCTACAGCGACCTTAGTATTATAAGACTCTCCGCCTGCTTCCGCATCTATTAATCTAGCTAACAAGTTCAAATCGCTTGCAGTATATTTTTTTGCACTAGGTACAATTTTTTTTGAACTAGATACAGTTTGTTTTGCAGTAGGGCTAGTTGTTACTGAAACCTTGAGAATTTGTCCAGGAAAAATAGAATTATTCCATTTGTTATTAGCTTTCCTTAAATTATTTAATGTTTCTCCATTCTTTTGCGCTATTTTAGATAAACTATCTCCACTTTTTACAGTATAATTTTTAGTTGTTAAGGTAGCTGCAAATATATTTTGTGATAAAATTATTGAGATACCCATTGTTAATGCTGATGTTAATAATATTAATTTGTGGCTTTTAAATTTAGTCATTGTTTCCCTCCTAATGCCTTCCAGGTTAGTTGACGGGTTAGGGTAGAGGTACCCTACTTTGTGAATTAAAGTTTCACCCCAAAATTAAATCCCCGGTACTTCTTTTAGAAGATTCGGCTACTTGATATATAATAATACAGCATGAAAAAATTGTCAATTTGAGCTACTTAAAAGATTTGCACTAAGCTTAGGTACAAAAACTAAATAATATGTTTTCTCCTATCCTCCTAACAGGGAGGGATTAAGAACTATTTTAAATCGTTACTACATATTATGGAAGTCATACTTAGGGACAATCATTTAAGAATTGTTAACATATTAAAAAAGAGTTAAAAATGCTCTACGGTAGCTAATTAGAGGTTATTATTATTTAACCGATTTTAATTTTGTAATATCTTTCCGATACTTGTGGTTATAGATTAAACCTTATTTCAATTATTGGGAATATCTTCTAATAAATTAAATGTTGTAGTTCTAAGTTAAATTTAATTTGATTCTAACTAATTATCAATTGTAAACTTATTGTAAATTTATTATAGATCTATAATTAACCCACGAAGTGAAAAGGCAGATGTTCAATTATCGTATATATAAAGCTCTGACTAATGATGTATGCAGCACTGGAGATTACAAATTAATAATTAAAAATGTATAATAGAACATATTTTAAAGAAAAAGATACAAAGTTATTAAAGGTGATTTTAATTTTATTCACACAAAGTCATTTAAAAACTCATAACTTTTACATATTTTCATGCTATATTTTATTATAAATAATTTAAGGAGAAGTTGTAATTAAAGATACAACCGAATTGTGTATAAAATACCTAGAAAAAGATATATTAATGAGTAAGATAATTTTATAGGGAATAATGTAATTGCTTTTTTGTTAAAATCAAGTTAACAATTAACCTATTCTTTATGTAGCGGGAGGAATTCATGAAGATATTCATAAAAGATATGTTAAAATTTTTGATATTGATATTTATAGTTCTATGTATTAGTTGGTTTGGATTAAAGTATTACTTTAGTCATGTCAACATAATTGCTGATAAGGTGCGTCGTGACGTGCTCACTCAAGTACAAGCTCATCATAGCCAGTTATTAACGTACAACGATATACCGAAAATGTATCGAAATGCTATTATCTCAACTGAGGATCGAAGTTTTTTCACAAACAAAGGAATAGATGTCAGGGGAACCGTACGGGCAGTATTTGTAGACGTTAAAAGTGGGCAATCT
Organism: Clostridium sp. UBA4746; assembly: GCA_002403785.1. Classification (GTDB taxonomy): domain Bacteria; phylum Bacillota; class Clostridia; order Clostridiales; family Clostridiaceae; genus Clostridium_AD. Next base: position 9,789 of record DHIM01000085.1, on the reverse strand, counting down.
CTTCAAGGTGGCTCTACAATTACGCAACAGTTGATTCATAACACAATTTTAAGTAATACATCAAAATCATTAACCTGGAAATTATATGAGAGTGCCTATGCCATTGGGGTGTATGATACGATGAGTAAGCAAGAAACATTTGCATTCTACACCAATGTCATTTACTTCGGACATGGGGCTAACGGATTGTACCAAGCAGCAGAGACTTACTTTGGAAAAGTCCCATCGGAATTGAACGCAGGAGAACTGACCATGCTTGCTGGCATTCCGAATGCTCCAAGTGTCTATGATCCATATAAAAACAGGACACTTGCCCTTCAGCGACAACATCTTGTCGTTCAAAATATGGTTGATAACGGAGTGATTAGTGAATCTCAAGCAAAACAGATTATCAGCGAACCTATTGTGTTGAAATGAACTCTTTCAGGAATCACGGATAAGCTAGTAATAACTAAGCAAAGAAACGTTATATGGAAAAAGATCAAATTAAAGGAGCCGTTCGACGGCTCCTTTTTAGGTGCGTCCAATTTATTTTAAATTTAAAGGTGGTGCTGAAACAATATGTATGAGATAGTATATGTATTACTGGGAGTAGTTTATTTAATCGATTCTATTTTATTTAGAGATAGCGTTACTTATTTTAGTAGAGAATACAGTAGAACAAGCAAAATGACAGTTATAAAATCAAATGAATTTTTTAGGTTGCAATTAAAGTTTTCAATATTTAATTCTCTATATCTTATTATATACGGAATATTATTATACATATTTAATTTAAATAAGGCGTTTTTTATAGTGGGATTTTTGCCATTCCCTTTTATTCACCTTTTACTAATAATGAAAAGTAAAACGAAGGGATATGTAGACTATAAAATTGGAAAGACATATAAATAATATATAATTAACGGTTAGATTATAAATGGAGGGGAATATTGAGAAAATTTGGACATGCTATTTTTGATATGGATGGTACCATCATGGATTCTATGCCTGCATGGAAAGATCTTGGAAAGGATTATTTGATAGCAAAAGGAATTAAAGCTCCGGAAAATTTAAATGAAAGCTTAAGTGCAATGTCCATGACAGAATCTGCAAATTATTTCAGAAAAGAATTTGGAATCAGAGATTGTGTGAAGCAGATTATTTCTGATGTTAATGGATTAATTGAGGATAAGTACAGGTATGAAATGTCACTAAAACCATATGTGAAAGAATATCTTTCAAAATTAAAAAGAGATGGTGTAATTATGTGTGTGGTTACAGCTTCACCAGTACAATTAGCAGAGGCGGCACTAAGACGTCTTGAAGTGTTACAATATTTTTCTTTTGTGGTATGTTGTGATGAGGTTGGAGTTGGTAAAAGGGAACCGGATAGTTATTATCTTGCGCTAAGGAAAATGAGAGCAGAGGTATCAGATGCTGTGGTTTATGAAGATGCTGATTATGCAATGAAAACGGCAAAAGATGCAGGCTTTTATACCATTGGAGTATATGATGAATCAGCATGTAAATCAAAAGAAGAAATGCAGCTACTTTGTGATAGATACATAGATTCTTTTGAATGTTTGTTGGTAGCAAACAGGAATTAAAATTTAAAAGGGTGTCCTATTGTAATATAGGGCACCTTTAAAATTAATTTGCAATATTTTTTATAACTCTAATCTCAATATCTTGCTTTTCTACCTTAATTGAAAGATCTGCTAGTTTTTTCTCAATATCAGTTAATTTTTCATAAGTTAGCGTATACCCATCAAATAAAGCTTTAGAGTTATTTTCTAATTTATCTTCAATTCGAACAATATCACTTTTGTCAGCTTTTCTATCAAGCTTTGAATCTATTCCATCAAATCTTGAATTAATTTCATCAAATTTTGAATTCATTTCGGTATACATTTTGCTCATTAAATCAAATGTTTTATCTTCCATTTACTTCACCACCTTAAAAGATTATATTATTTTCATTTATTAAATTTCCATCAAGTTTTAGTTTATAAAATTAATTACTATATTCTTTAATCTTTCTAAAATTCCATATCATTTATATATTGATCTAATAAATCCGTTTTTTAGTACCATTTTAACCTTTGTCATGGATGTTATCTATATCTTTTTTTAAACTTATTATCACTCTCCTAAGTATATCAAATTTTACACTGAAATAATATATGTTATAATAATATTATCGCCACAACGGGAACATATATTCGCACC
>DHIM01000085.1:1567-7505 GCA_002403785.1 Clostridium sp. UBA4746 | reverse complement strand
TAATAATATCATTGCTGCAACGGGAACATATATTCGCATTAAGGAGATTCTAACACAATTTTTAGAGCTGAACTTTGATTATTAGACAAATTTATACTATAATATATATAATTATTATTACTTTTATGGACCAAAGGATGGTGTAATTAAGATGAAGAAAGCACTAAAAGCAGCATTTCCAGTAACGATTCCAGTTATGGTAGGATATTTATCAGTTGGATTAGCATTTGGATTGCTATTTCAAAAATCTGGGTATAATTTCTTGTGGGCAGTGCTTATGAGTACAATTGTATATTCAGGGGCTATGCAGTTCATAGCTATTAACTTATTAACAAGTGGGGCAGGACTTATTGAAATAGCATTGATGACTTTGTTTGTGAGTATAAGACATATTTTTTACGGATTATCATTTATAGATAAATTCAAAGCTATGGGAAAGAAAAAAACGTATATGATTTTTTTACTTACGGATGAGACCTACTCATTATTATGTTCTTCGAAAGCACCTGAGGGCGTTGACAGCAATTTATTTTTATTTTGTATATCATTCTTAAACCAAATATATTGGGTAATTGGTACACTTATTGGATCTATTGCAGGGTCATTGATTACTTTTAATACAAAGGGAATTGATTTTGCAATGACAGCTTTATTTGTGGTTATTTTTGTAGAACAGTGGGTTAGTTACAAGTCGCATTTACCAGTACTAATTGGAGCTTCCGCCACTATTTTATCACTCTTAATATTTGGTGCCAATAATTTAATTTTGCCCTCTATGATACTTATAACAGCAGCTTTGATGTTATTCCAGAAACAAATAGTTAGGAGCACTTATAAATCAAGTAGGGAGGAGATAAAGAATGAATGTTAACGTAAGCTATACACTAAGTGCAATATTAGTTATCGCAGTTGTTACATTTGGTACGCGAGTAGCACCCTTCATCTTATTTGGAAAAGGTAAACCTACACCAAAATACATAGTGTACATAGGAAATTATTTGCCTCCAGCAATTATGGCTATGCTTATAATCTATTGCTTAAGAAATGTTCATTTATATGCATTCCCTTTTGGAATTCCTGAAGTAATTGGAGTTGTTGTAGTAGCAGCTTTGCATATATGGAAGCGTAATAATTTAATTAGTATAATAGGTGGAACAGCTATATATATGATTGCAGTTCAGATGGTTTTTGTATAGTGTCTAAGGCAAGTTACGTCTCGGTGGATTGACATAAAAGAGCTAATTTAAAAATGAGAGTGGAAGTGTAATGAAAATATGTATTGAAAGGAGAAATTATGGAAGAAAACAACATTATTTCAGGGTCAATTGATGAATATATTTTAAAATTTCCTCCTGAAACTCGAGAAATACTTATAACATTAAGGAAAGTTATAAAAGAGTGTGCACCAGATGCAGAGGAGAAGATAAGTTATCAAATGCCTACTTTTGTGCTTCATGGAAATTTGGTGCATTTTGCTGCTTTTAAAAATCATATTGGACTTTATCCAACTCCTAGTGGAACTGAATCGTTTAAACTTGAATTAGCACAATATAAAGGCGGAAAAGGGTCAATACGATTTCCTATAGAAAAGCCGCTTCCTTATGAATTAATAAGGAATATAGTTAAATTTAGAGTTGCAGAGAATATAAAAAAAGCAGAAGACAAATTGAAAAAGAAGAAATAATCCCCAAAAGTTTTAAATGAATTAGTGACATTTGCATTCATAATTTAATAACCTCCCTCCTTTTATATTCCCTCGTTTACTTTCGACATTTAACTTAAATTATAACATGTTAGGATTTGTATAACAAAATTTATATCCAGGGAAAACTATAAGCAGTGCATTTCTGGAATCTGTTTATTCCCATATGCCAGCTATATACAATTTAAAGTATATAGCTGAACATGGTATTTACTATTTTATATTGCAATGACAATCTGTAATATTCTTATTTATTTACATTAGCAATTTTCTGATAGGTAACATATGAATATACAATCGGAATAACTACAATTGCTAGTACAATAATTAAAGAAGTTATTCCATTAAAAGTTATTCCGGTAATAGTTAATAATATATTTAGGATACCACCTATAACCCATAGTGGTGCAGCCATCCTATGAGTTCTTCTCCATACCTCTTCATTAGCGAGTGTCCAAGGAGTTTTTACTCCTACAAAGTAATTGAATTTGAATCTTCCCATAACATTTCCAATTGCAATAAATAGCAATGAAACCAATATTGGTATAAAAACTGACTGATTTATTACAACGCCTTTAGCTATTAAAAGAGTAGTTAATTGTATGACAAGTAAAAATATAACTAATAGGCACTTTAAATATTGATAAGTTGACTGAAAGCTATCGTAATTTTTTCTTTTAGGATCTATATAAGGAAGTACAATAAATAATAAATAAATTCCTAAATTCACTAATGGAATGCCGAAAGCTCCTACAAATCTATTTCCATATCCGTTTACTTCTCCTTGTAAATTCCAGTGTATCGCTACTTTATCGGGAAGTGATGGATAGAAATATGCTCCAAGTGCAAAGCCTAATGAAATGAGAATTAGAATTAACCAATCTTTTTTCAGAAATTTATTTATCTTTTTCATTTTCAACTCCCCCTTTATTAACATGCGCTGTGTTAAAAAACCAATTAGTTACTTCCTGGAATACTGTAGTATCAAGCGAATAATAAATATATTGACCCTTGCGCTGATCAGTTACAAGCAATGATTGCTTTAATGCATTGAGATGGTGAGAAATACTTGGCTTGGTCATATCAAAATGCTCAGCTATTTCTCCGGCAGTCAAATCACCATCTTTTAATAATAAAATAATTTTTCTTCTTGTTGGATCTGCAAGTGCTTTAAATGGTAAATTGAGAATTGACATTTTAACTTCTCCTTTAATTTAATTAGATGGTTAGATAAACGTCTAAGTGTCTAATTAAATTATATACTTAATTTTTCAAAATATGAATCTTTTCTTTTTATAAATTGTATGTTAATGATATCGTAAATAATGTGAATGTAACACAATAGTGATACAAAATATATAAACTTGCAGAATATTAATATAATATAAAGATATTAACATTAAAAAGGTTGGGCAAAATAAAACATATAAGGTATATGGTACAATTAGAGCATGGTTTAGTAATAATTAAAGATAGGGGGTTGAATATGTCATATAACGAATCTATAAAGATATGGAGAGCAGGGGTAAGTGAAGAATTAGTAAATAGGTTCTTTTTAAAGTTCACCTATTCATCAAATAAAATAGAAAACAATGAAACAAGACTTAGGGATGTAGAAACTGTTTTTAGGGGCGAAATTGTTAGTGATTTTAAAGGAAATAAGAAGACAATTAGGGAAATAGAAAACCATAGAGACCTTTGTAAAGATATTTTGAAATTATGTAAAGAAAATAATTTGAAATTATCTACTGAATTAATTAAACATTTTCACTTTGTTTTAATGAAGGATTGCTTTACAGAAGAATTGTTAGCTAAAGGTGAAAAAGAAGGAGAATTTAAGACGGGAGATTATATAGTAGGATTACATGATGTAGGAGTGACTCCATTAGAAGTAGGAGAAAATTTAATATCATTAATCAATGAGATTAATGCGGTGAAAATAGATGATAATAATGCTCTGAGAGTGGTTAGTTATTTTCATTGTTGGTTTGAAAGCATACATCCTTTCGCAGATGGCAATGGACGGGTGGGTAGAATGCTACTTAATTATCTACTTATAGGCAATAATCTTCCACCTATTGTTTTATTTGAAAATGATAGGGAACAGTACTATTTAGCATTAGAGTATTTTAATGAAACACAAGAAATATATAAGATGGTTGATTTCTTGGAAGAAGAATCACATAAAACATGGGTGAAAGATTATAATTTAAAATTAAAGAACCTAAAAGAATTTTTAGATTAATTGAAGTATAAAAACAGATATAAATAAATATCACCGTATAAGTTGGTAAGTATGGGTGATATTTTTCATAGTAGTAATATTATTTGATCCATCGCTAGGACTTGAAACTTGTTGGACAGTTTGAAAAATGTAAAATAAAATGGAAGACAAAAATGGAAATAATATTGCTAAAACGTTATTATATTTGTTTATAATAATTCTTTTAAAATCCATAATGAGAATATTTATTCAATTTAAATATTCTAAAAGGTCAAGTAAAGTAAGAGACATTTAAATTTATCTAATTTTTTTGCTGGTGATTGTTAATAAAATTTAGCTTATCAATAATGAATTTGTAATGGTAATGTTGGTATTATGAAGTGTAGTTAAATTTAATAAGAATGTTGTAAACTTTAGTAAGAACTTAATTCAACAATTAACAGCAGTACATAAAAACCCACTGAAAACACTGACTTTTACGGAGTTAGATATAGTTAACAATGATGTTAAATCTAATTAAATTTAACAATAGAAAAGTGAGTTCAGAAATAAATTCATTTTTAATGTATATGGTACAATTAGAGTATACTTTAATGATAATTATTAGATAAGGAGTTTAAATTTAAAAATTAATTTCAACGAGGGGATGAACAGAATGGATCTTATAACTGTAAATGAAGAAAAATGTATTAAATGCGAACTTTGCATTAAGGAATGCCCAACATATGTTCTAAAGATGGGAGAAAAGGGTCCAGAAGAAGTAGCAAATACCACTTGCATTGCCTGTGGACATTGTGTGGCTATATGCCCGAGTGACGCTATAGATAATAAAAAAACACCACTCGCGAAGCAAGTTGATGCGAAAGATTTTCCTAAATTAAATGCAGAGCAGGCAGAGCATTTTCTAAGGGCACGTCGTTCTATAAGAAATTATCAAGATAAGTCTGTATCACGAGAAAAATTAACAAAATTAGTTGATATTGCAAGGCAAGCACCTACAGGAAGTAATAGTCAAGGTGTATCATTCGTGGTAGTTGAGGAGAAACAATTAGTTAAAAAAGCTGCTGAACTTACTATTAGAATGATTGAAAAATCTCCACTAAAGGATGCATTAAAAGGATTAATCAGTGTTTACAGGGAAGACGGAGTTGATTCAATTCTGCGAGGTGCACCAAACTTAATTATAACTACTGCGGACAAAGACTTTTCTAACGGGAGGGCTAATTCTATTTCTTGTTTGACTTATCTAGAATTATTCGCTCCTTCACTAGGACTTGGAACTTGTTGGGCTGGATTTTTTGAGTATTGTGCATCTCTTAAGGGCTCACCAATGCTTAAATTGTTTAATATTCCAGAAGGAAAAACTATAACAGCTGCTGTTATGGTTGGATATCCTAAGTATACCTATAAGAAATTGGTGGATAGAAATCCATTAGAGGTTACTTATATATAATATTATTAAAGTCCGTCACAAGTAAATGTAAGAATTAAAAATTAACTACATATATAAAGGAGACGAAAACAATGTCAGAGTGTATATTTTGTAATGTTAAGGAATCAGAGATAATAGTAGAAAACAGATACGCTTTTGCAATACTTGATCATTTCCCAGTAAATAATGGTCATTGTTTAATAATAGCCAAGAGGCATTTTGCAAACTTCTTTGAAGCAACGGAGGAAGAAATTAAAGCAATATATAAATTATTGCATGAAGTAAAAGAAATGTTTGATATTCAATATGAGCCAGCAGGATATAATATAGGTATTAATGTAGGAACTTATGCTGGGCAAACCATAAACCATTTACATGTGCACTTGATTCCTAGATATATAGGTGATGTGGATGATCCAAGGGGTGGAGTTAGAAATTTAAAAGAGGCATTAGTTGAGTATGATGGATAGGCAGTTAGTGCCTACCCATTATTTTTTTGTCACCTGTCATGTGGGTGATATCATTGCTAATTTCAGAAACGAAGTCACTATTTAATTTTTTAATCATAATATAAATATTA
>DHIM01000085.1:0-1480 GCA_002403785.1 Clostridium sp. UBA4746 | reverse complement strand
TTTTAATCATAATATAAATATTAATAATATTGTTTGATTTCATAATTTTAAAATAACTCCTGTATAGAACAAAATTATTAATTTCTATAAATGAATTACAAAATTGGAGGATTATAAAATGGTATTATTAAAAATTCTTCAATACTTGTGTCACCCATCATTACGCATTGAATGAACTGTCCAATATCTTTAATTGGCATTCCCGTTTTTTTCAGGCAATCAATCAGCAATAACCATTCAAAATCTTCTTCCTTAAACATCCGTATTAGAAAAAGTGCACAGAAAGCACCGTTATTTGCTCTCTATGTCCTTTTTAAGCATTGTTTACTTAATTAACTGAGAAACTACACCCTAATTTAAAACAATAGCTTAGGCATCAAAACAAGTTGTTTTAACAAGTTTTCAATATCATCAAAACTATTATCTTCGGTTTCTTCACTTTTTTTATATTCAATGGGTTTTATATCAACTGTAGCTACGGGATTTATTGGTACAGTTTTATCAAGATCTATTTTTGTAGGTTCTTTTTTTCTAAAACAAGTCCATCAACTTTTACATAACGCATTTTCATTTTTTTATCAATCTTTTAATCTTTTGATATAAAGATGCTTTGTCTAGTTTCTAGATTTGTATATCTGTGTAAGTGTATTTACTTTGCATGTTTTCATGCATATTACCATTACCCGTACATGAGACAGTATTTACCATTTTAATGAATTGTAAACCAAAACCAGAACTACTATTTTGTGGCTGTTATGACGTAAAATAGGAAGGTTACGTATCGAATATATATACTGAAATGATTTTGCATGACAATATTCTACTGTGATTATGATTTACTTAATTATGATTTAAATAGTGAGTGAGAAAAAACGTTATTCCAATAATTATAACTGTAGTGATAATCCTAGTAAGGCAACCTCCTTTTGTTAACTGACTTAAGTCACCATACGTTGAACGGTTTAGTGAATCTGCCACATTAATCATTGGATTTTTTTTATAATCTTCTATTTTGCATCTATCTTCTTTATCTTGTTCATCTCTTTTATCCATAATTTCACCTTCCTATTAATGTTTAGTTTGTTATTACACATTAATTACCAATCTGATGTAACTCTTAGGAATATTATACCATTCGTTTATGCAAGCTGTCACAATAAGTAGGGGTTTTGTGATGGTACAATTCTATGTCACAAAACTTCCAATTTTATATTTTGTGACATCACAAAAGTAGTGAAGGTACTTATGTGACAGGTTGAACTTGGAAACATATGTCTTATGGCTGTTTTTTGCACGAATCGTTGCCTTACCCCATAATGTTTTGTTATGTTTTATGAATACATTTATGAGCTTTTTTAACCCTACGTAAAGGTATATCTTTGCGTAGAGTTATTTGTTTTAAGATTAAAGCCATTCTCCTTCGATCTATTGGTATTGCATTAAAATCAAAAGGCATACAATATAACGAAAATTATATTGT
>DHIM01000132.1 GCA_002403785.1 Clostridium sp. UBA4746 | reverse complement strand
TAACTTCAACAGAATTAGGTACAATATGGATGACTTATCAATCAACATCAGCATCTTTAGTAATGTTTGATTTATTCAAGGAAAAGACTATTAATGACCCTATTAATAGATTTGGAAAATATAGCATTGATAAGAATATAGATGTTCCAGAATTAAAATTTGATATTACTGTTATATAAATAAATTAAATAGGATTCTATTGCAAAAACTCATTAGAGTAGAGATGTTTTTATTCAAAAAATACTTTTACAATAGAATCAAATGTAAATATTTTACTCCCACTATAGTTTTTTACGCGAATCGTTTCCCTACACCTTTATTGTATTATTAAAAAAATAAAAAGAGCATTTCTGCTCTTGATATCTCACAATATACGAATGTTATGATTAATCTTAATATTTTTTAGATAAGCTTTTTCATTACTCTTTTCTTACTTTAATTAACTCAAAATCGGGTACAACCGACATATGTGGTGCATCCAGACAGGGCATATAGTATCTTGACACTAAATTTCTCTTAATAAATTTGCCGTTTCTATTGCTGTTACTGCAGCATCATACCCTTTATTGCCTGCTTTAGTCCCTGCTCTTTCAATAGCTTGCTCTATATTCTCAGTAGTAAGCACTCCAAAAATAACTGGGACTCCTGTTTCGAGTGATACAGAGGCAATTCCTTTAGTGACTTCACCAGATACAAATTCATAATGTGATGTAGCGCCTCTTATTACTGCTCCTAAACATATTACACCATCATACTTACCAGACTTAGCCATTTTCTTTGCAACTAATGGTATCTCAAATGCACCCGGTACCCATGCAATTTCAACATTTTCTTCTTCAACACCGTGTCGTTTTAATCCATCAAGTGCTCCTGATAATAATTTTCCACCTATAAATTCGTTAAATCTTGCTACGATAACTCCAAATTTTAATCCTTCTGCTATTAATTTACCTTCATATATTTTCATGTCAAATCCTCCTATTGATTTAATGTATTTAAATCTTAATTAAGCCCTATTGCGTATAACATACTAACCCAGTAATATATTATCTCTTTAAATTTACACAATTTTAAAATCTAACAAATGACCCATTTTTTCTTTTTTAGTCTGCAAATAAAACCTATCTTTTTCATTATGATTCATCACTATTGGTACTCTTTTAACTATATTAATACCATACTCTGAAATACCTGTTATTTTTTTAGGATTGTTAGTCATGAGTCTTATTTTTGTAGCCCCTAAGATTTCCAATATCTGAGCTCCTATCCCATAATGCCTCATATCTACCGGGAACCCTAAAGCTAAATTTGCTTCCACAGTATCCATTCCTTTATCTTGAAGATTATATGCCTTTAACTTATTAATTAATCCTATTCCTCGACCTTCTTGTCTCATGTAAAGCAAAATTCCACTTTCTTCCTTCTCTATAGCCTTCATAGCTGCATCATATTGTTCTCCACAATCACATCTCATAGATCCTAGCGCATCTCCAGTAAGACACTCAGAGTGTATTCTAACAAGTACAGATTCACTTTTTCTTACGTCACCCTTGACTAATGCTACATGATGCTCTCCATTTACCTTATTTACGAATCCGTAAATAGTAAATTCGCCGTATCTAGTTGGCATTTTTGCTTCTGTCACCATTTCCACAAGGCATTCAGTTTTTCTTCTATAAGCAATCAAATCTACTATAGTAATTATTTTCAAATCGTGCTTTTTCACATAATCCATAAGCTCTGGTACCCTAGCCATTGATCCATCTTCATTCATAATTTCACAAATCACACCTGCGGGATATAATCCAGCCATTCTTGCTAAATCTACTGAAGCTTCTGTATGACCACCCCTTTCTAGTACGCCGCCATCTCTTGCTTCTAGAGGGAATACGTGACCAGGACTATTGAAATCTTCTGATGTAGCCTGTGGATCCAAAACCTTTAAAATAGTAGTTGCTCTTTCTGCAGCAGATATTCCAGTAGTTGCAGTTACAGCATCAATAGAAACACTAAACGCTGTTCCATGTACATCAGTATTGTTTACAACCATTTGACTTATATTTAATTTATCTAATCTTTCTTTAACTATAGGCATACATATAAGTCCCCGTGCATATTTTGCCATAAAATTTATATTTTCCTGAGTAGCTTTCTCCGCAGCTATTATTATATCTCCTTCATTTTCTCTGTCCTCGTCATCTACCACAACAACCATTTTACCATTTTTAATATCTTCTAAAGCTTCCTCAATACCACTAAATTTATACATTTTCCCACCCCTTATTTAGCACCTGCGGTGCTGTAATCATCACTCTGGTTATATATTATTATTTATTACGTTTAAGCTCATTGATATTCATTAAAAACCATTTTCCTCAAGAAAACTCATACTAATATGTTTCTTCTCTTTAGGATCATTACCATATATAAGCAGTTTTTCAACATACTTTGCCATCATATCACTTTCAAGGTTAACTACGTCCCCTATTTTCTTATTTACCAATGTAGTTTCACCCTTTGTATGAGGTATAATTGATACTTTAAAAATATTCTCATTAACATATGCCACAGTTAAGCTAATGCCATCGATTGCTATTGATCCTTTATGTACAATATACTTTAATATATCTTTTGAAGTTTCAACAGACACCCAAGTGGCATTATCCTCAATGCACAATTCCACAATAGTTCCTATTCCATCAATATGGCCGCTTACTATATGGCCACCTAATCTATCACTAGCCCTAAGTGCCCTTTCTAAATTAACATAGGATCCAGGTTTCAATATACCTAAATTACTGCTTCGAATAGTCTCTGCCATTACATCTACACTAAAGCTATTTTTATTAAATTCTGTTACAGTAAGGCAAACTCCATTGGTGCTAATACTGTCACCAAGTTCTACGCCACCCATAATCTTTGTAGCCTTTATAGTAATTCTTGCTGACTTGGCACCTTTTGCAATTGACTTTATCTCTCCAATTTCCTCAATTAAACCCGTAAACATCTATTCACCTCCTCCACAATGTGCTCTCGCGAAGTTTACTTAGACTTCTTTATATACCCTTCTATCATAATGTCTTCATTAAACCTAATAACTTCAGTATCCGTAAGCATAATTGAATCCTTCACATAATCAATTCCCACTCCACCTACTGGAGTTTTACCACAAGTCCCCCCAAATATTTTTGGAGAAATAAATGTAATAACTTTATCAACAATGCCAACCTCTAATGCCGAATAATTTAAAGTACTTCCCCCCTCAAGCAGAATGCTATCGATTCCCATATCACCCAGTATTCCCATTAAGTAATTCAAATCTACCCTTTTATTTGTACTTGGGGTTACAATAACTTCAACATTTCTTTTTTTAATATCCTCAATTTTAGTGTCTTTTGCAAGTGCTGTTGTAACTATAATAGTTTTAGTTTTTTCATTACATTTTAATACCTTTGACTCTAATGGTATTTTTGCTGTGCTATCAATAATTATTCTTATGGGATTTTTGCTTATAATGTCTTGTCTTCTTGTAGTAAGGTCTGGGTCATCAGTTAATACAGTTCCAATTCCCACCATAATTCCAGTTACCATATTCCTTAATCCATGCACATACGCTCTAGATTTTTCATTACTTATCCACTTTGATTCTCCGGTAGAAGTTGCTATTTTCCCGTCCATTGTCATAGCTGTCTTCATAATACAAAAGGGTTTTTTCTGAGTTATGTATTTTACAAATATTTCATTTGTTTTTCTTATTTCGGGTTCCATTATACCTGATGTAACTTCTATGCCAGCTTTCCTAAGAATTCTTATTCCCCTGCCTGCAACTAATGGGTTAGGGTCTACCATTCCAATTACTACTTTAGCTATTTTATTTCGCACTATAGCCTCAGTACAAGGTGGCGTTTTACCATAGTGTGCACAAGGCTCCAAAGTTACATATATTGTCGCACCTTCTACATCTTCTTTTGCGTTTTTAAAAGCATTTACTTCTGCATGCGGTCCACCAAAATATTCGTGATATCCCTCACCTATTATTCTATTATCTTTTACAATAACAGCACCCACCAGTGGATTAGGATTTACAAACCCCACTGCTTTTTTAGATAATTCAAGTGCTCTTTCCATATAATAATTGTCCAATTTATCACCCCTAATTCTGTAATTGTGGTGCCACTCTTCCTCAGTATTTCTTTTCTTAGTATGCATGATTTAGATCAAAAAAAGAAAGTCATAAAAATGGCAAACATGATGAACATCTCCTAAGATTAAAATTTCATATAAAGTCTAATAAATCAAAAACAAGGGCTATAGACGAAGTTTGTGCCACTACAGAGGGTAAAATCTACCAACAAAGAAGATGCCGATAATGACGACGTCCTTAATTATTGAACTCATAGAGGTTGTACGACAAAGTTTGACATTTCAACTCCTTCTGGAGACATTACATGAACTGAACATCCTGTACATGGGTCAAATGAGTGTACTATTCTTAAAAGTTCAACCGGTTGCGTCGTATCTACAACATGGGTTCCTATTAAAGCCTTTTCAATAGGTCCTACATTTCCTGCATCATCCATTGGTGAAGCATTCCAACAAGTTGGAGTTACTATTTGGTATTTAGATATTGTTGAAGCTGCAACAGAAACCCAATGTCCAAGAGCTCCTCGTGGTGCCTCCGTTAAGCCTATTCCACTTCCTGAAGTTGGCGCTCCAAGATTTGTGAATGCACTTGCACCAGCCACTATTTGATTAAGCCATGTCTGCATGTTAGCCGCTATCTTAGCTGTTTCAGTATATCTAGCCATGTGTCTATCCATTACAGAAACTCCATTTCTATAATCTCCACTAATCCAAGTTCTTGCGAGGCTGCCTGCCTCATATGGAGTACCACTGTATCTTGGAGCTTTAAGCCAGGTATAAGCACCGGTCTTTCCGTAGCTTGGAGTTGTTGTTTCACTTGCTGGATTAACTCCTGATGGTGATGAATACCAAGAATGTCCTACATATTCGCTGATATTTGTTTGGCTAAAGCTTCCTACAGTTCCGTTTGTAACTGTACCAGCAGGGAATAACTTAGTTCCAGTTGTGTTTGTATCAAATACTCCATAGGATATTAAATTACCATATCCTTTACCAATGGTGTAGTAGGCACTATATGTTGATGCCAATTTGTTAACATCAGTATTATAAGTATT
>DHIM01000133.1:860-4232 GCA_002403785.1 Clostridium sp. UBA4746 | reverse complement strand
CACTGGGTTTGTAAACAACCTGTGTTATTATAATAACACTATTCTTTAGTCCAATAAAATCCTTAGAGTTAGTAATATTTATTTCAATAATAAGTAATATCGATGGATGGTTCATATCTCCAAAAATTATTGGAGATAAGGTGGGGCTTAGTCCACTATTGATAATACTAGGAATTGTTCTGGGCGGAGGACTTTTCGGAATTTTAGGAATGATACTTGGAATCCCCACTATCGCCTTAATAAAGACCTTACTGGAAGAATTTATGGATAAGAAAATTAAAAATAAACAACTTCAATAATTATCATCCTTAAAGGGATTTATAACATAATTAAAAGACCCAAACTTTGGATCTGTTTTTTTAAAATTAATACTTAATAGTTTTTTCTAGATCATTCTTTTTATCATTTAAAGGTATAGGAAAACCATTACCATTTTGCTCTTGAACTTCTTATTCTTTTATTATATCTATTACAAACCAAGCATGTTATACTACCTCAAAGGTGGTGTTTGTTCATGCAACGAATGAAAGAGAAAGTATCAACATATTTACCAATAATCCTAGTTAATAAACTTAAAGCTCATGCAGAAGAAGTTTCAATATCCCCCGATAAAATAATACATGATGCCATTGAAGAGTATTTAATTAACCATAAGGATATTCAATATATAAAAGATATTGAAGACTTAATTTTTGAAGATGATGAATTAAATGGCACTGACGGTATATCCCAAAAATGACAATTTCTATTTACAATATGTGTTTTTAAATGTATAATTAATTTAACCTATTATGTTTACTACATCTGGTAATGTAGTATTAATTAAAGTTGTATTCTCGCCAAAGAGTACAGCTTTTTTATATACCAAATTGGTTTAACCCCATTAGAATGAATCCATTTATTAAATCATATATTATTCATGTATTGTCTTCTATTATCAATTCCATTTTCATTTAGCATTTGAATTATTTTACTTTCTATATTTTTAATCCATAATACAGGTGTGAACATATTTCTCCATCGAAATCTACGATTCCAGGTAGACATCCCCATTCTTTAAATTCAAATGTTTCAAGTAACTTTATACTTGGGAGATTCACATCTAATAATATTGCAATTAAATTTTTAAAATTCAATTCTTTACTCTTATTAATCGCAAATGCCATCAATTTTGTTCCTATTCCCAGTCTTTGATAGTCATTATGGATATAATAACTAATTTCAGCAGTATATTTCATTGCCCTTCTTCCTAGGCGATAACCAGTAAAATATAAATATCCTACAACTTTGTTATTAACTTGGTACACAAAAATTGGATACTCCAACGATTGGTGTTCCTCAAACCAACAAATTCTTTCATTCAACAAGAATATATCCATATCTGCAGTACAACGATGTTTTAAAATTGCTTGATTATATATTTCAACCAGCGCTTCCAAGTCTTTATATTCAGCTAATCTTATACTCATACCTATTCTCCCTATTTTTTCTATAGCTTATTTTTATTACTTATTCACAATATTCTACTATTTCAACAAAACAATATATAAATTATAACATATTTAATATTACTTTGATTATTTAACACCGTACTATTCAAAGAAGAATGCTTTTTATATACGAAAGAATTCCATTTCTAAGCTTTTAAAAAATTTACTTTAAACGGAATAGGATTCCCACATCCTAACTTTGCATTTTTTATTTTTTATACATTATTAGTTATTCGCTTTACATTTTTTACATAATATGGTATTATATAATAAGACACCGTTTCTTAAATTTGTATTGCAGGAGGTTCCCTAACATTGCCTTCTGCAATGTTTTTTGCATTAAAATAGACACTATCAGTTATCCCCCACAGTAATTGCGTAACCTTATGCCATCATCATCTATCTCCGACATGCTTGTATGAGTTCATATACTTAGTGAATTAGCTAATACTCCTATGTGCATTAATGCTATCCCTATACAATACTAAGTCATCGTAAGTTTCTTGCATCCTTATACCTATCCTATCTACTCTATCCATTGTTTACTCACGCCCTATCTTTATATTCTTTAGAAGCTTAACTCCCCTGCTAACTTTTCTATATCCATGCCACTATCGTTAAACAATAATTTCTGTTTCTCTTTTATCCTATCCATTTGTTCTTCTATATCATTAAGCTTATCCTTCACTACTTCACTACCTTTTAACTCTACTTCAATTGTTATATCCTTAATTCTTGTCATTAATATCTACCTCCCTATATATCCACGCATAAAAAAAGAAGCCTATCTCTAAGCTTCTTAATGTTATTTGTATTCATTTTCTATTATTTTTCTAGCTTATCTCTACGCTCCGAATCTAGCGTTACTATACAACACTCTAAATCCTTTTAAGTGTTCGACCCATTCACATTTTAATTTATGTTCATTTATTATTTCTAAAATTTCTTCATCCGACATAGCCTCATAGTCTTCAAATCCATACTCTGTTATCTCATTTCCACAACTTGAACATTTCATATCCTTACCTCACCTTCTATGGAATAATATATTATCTTAGTGAAAAACTTATCCTTTGCAAATATATTCCATTATTTAACACCTTAATTTAAGTAAATAATTCAACTACTTCTTTATTTACTAGAGTGCTATTCAAATATGTCAACTCTCCATTCTAAATCAGTTTTTTCCAACATAAAGTTCCTTTGCTTCCTCACCACATTTTGTACTATACGGTTCATTTAATTTTTTTAGAAGTTGCTCCGAGTTATAAGTATGCATTAATGTCAAGAACACAGTACATCTATCTTCTTTACCATTACAATTACATTGAGTAGCTATTTGATATTTATCGTTTTTAGGTATATATAATACTATGTTACAAAATTTCCCTTTATCATCAGTGCAATGTGGACAATTAAGCAATACAAAATTTAAATCCGGCATGCTTTTTTCCAATTTTTCAAAATCATATTCTACATTTTTTATACCCATATATTATCACCTCCGTTAAATTACATATTTCTACATACAGGTTAAATATCCTTTGTTTATATTTCTGTTACCATAAAGCAAATAAAAAGCACTCAACTAATAGCTCATGTTTTGATAATCTTTTTTTAATGCTTTTATCTCTTTATCTTTTTCTAATACAACCGCTTGTGTATCTTCTTTTCCTTCTGCAATATCTAGTAAATGTCTTTTTCTTCTAATTTCTTTTTCTTCAACAAGTTATATCTATATATTATTATGATTACGATGATGTACTATCGTAATCATACGAGATTGAAGATAGTGAACACTATCAATCTCTTTTTCTATTCTCTAATCAATTACCAATTACACATCCGAATCTGTGATATTTTTTGTCTACATTTTCATTCA
>DHIM01000133.1:418-733 GCA_002403785.1 Clostridium sp. UBA4746 | reverse complement strand
CTAACTTCTGCTTTTTTATTTGATTAAAAAAGCACCCATTGGATACTCTTAGTTAAATATTTATATTATTAATAATTTCCCAAATTTTCATAAAACTAATTCCTAGAATAGCAATAGTTGCATTTTTGTTTACATTAAAACGAGGATACCCAAAATAAGTAATATACCCCTCTTCTGCCATTCTTCCAAGTATACTTTTATACTCACCCCCATATGATTCAATTTTATCTATTGTAGGCAATCTATTTTCTTCATTTAAGGTTTTTAATATTTTATATATCTTTTCATTTTCATCCATTTAAAATCACGCCCCTA
>DHIM01000133.1:0-246 GCA_002403785.1 Clostridium sp. UBA4746 | reverse complement strand
ATATAAAACATATATTCTACGTAAGGAAGTGAATTCCTTTGTAAATTAATTACAGTTTCTTAATGCTTTAAATATTTTATTTACTATTTAACCAATTATTGATTTTCTCTTTTTCACTTATATCTTTTTTTTCATCATAATCTATTAATTCTACAATAAACCTAAATAAATCCGAACTTCATAAAATTAAACGTAAGCCACGTAAAAACAAAAGAAAAACCAGAAGATGAATAACTCCAAATCTGG
>DHIM01000311.1:14359-22495 GCA_002403785.1 Clostridium sp. UBA4746 | reverse complement strand
GATACAGAGAAGTTTTTAAGTGACGTAAGTAAAAAACTTTTGAAAAAAAACCATGTTTTTGTAGTTGTATCTGAAGGCATCAGAACTAAAGAAGGTATATTCTTAGGCGAACTCGGAGAAGTATGCGTTGATAAATTTGGTCATGCTCAATTAGGTGGTGTTTGTGCTTACCTTAAAAATTTAATCTTAACTACTAGTACTGCGCAAAAGGTTAGAGTTTTAGAACTTTCTACAATTCAGCGTTGTTCAATGCACTGTGCATCACAAACCGATATTGATGAAGCATACAACGTAGGGAAAGCTGCTGTTGATTATTCTATTGACGGAATAAGCGGAAACATGATAGGTATAAGAAGACTTTCAAACTCACCTTATACATCTGTTCCTTTTGCGCTTAAGACAGAAGAGGTTGCAAATAACATTAAATACTTTCCTAAAGAATGGATAAATGCGGAAGGTAATAATGTTACCCATGAAGCTTACGAGTACACACTGCCTTTAATAATGGGGGAACCAAAACTATTAATAGAAAACGGGCTTCCAAAATACACATTTTTAGAGGATGCCTTCAATTTATAATTATAAAAAGCTCTACGATAATTATCGTAGAGCTTTTTATATTACTCGCATTACGGTAATGGGTTCTCATTACCGTATTTAAAATATATTAATGAATTTAAAAATCTTTGGTATTTACTAATTTCAGAGCTAACTTCTCGTCCACGAAAGATTACCATTGAAATAACTTCCCATAAAAACACCCAGCCACCTATATTAAATCCTTGTTGTATAGTTCCAAGTATTATATTATCACCAACACTTGTACCTAAAAAGACAGACACAGCTAAAAGGCAAAGTGATGCAATTACATATTTAAATATCTTGTGATAATTATTCTTTAGTACCTTAATTTCTTGATGCAAATAAAAGGAATAGTAGGTTTTAATACCTGCAATTAACGATTCTTCTCTGTTTGCGTCTTTTCCTTCTTTGGGTAAATAAAAACATATATCTACTCCATGTTTTTCCGGAATCTCTTCAAAACAGTTTTCAAGAAAAATAGCTAAATCTGGATCCATATCTCTTTTTCTAAAGGGAGCATTATCCCAGTCATTAAATATATCAGTGTATTTATCAATAGCTACCTGTATAACATAATTTCCTGTACTAGCATTTTTCTCATAAATCTTTTGAAGATAATCACTTTTCTTCGGCTTCATGGTTTTTTCCTTCCATTTAGTATTCATGCTCTGCAATACATTTTGCATTTTATCAACCCTTCATAACTAATTCAGTTATGTCTTATTATACAACTTTTACTGCAAATAGCCAAGCAAGGCCATTCTATATAATATATCAATTATTGAATTTATTCAAGGTATCCTCTAGTTTTCGTTAAAGTCCTTATGTTTATACTGTACTTTTTAAATATTTGCAATATTATGATTAATAATTATTAAATGTTCCTATGTACCAGTTCAAAATTTTATCTCCCCAAATTATTATAAATAATGCAGCAATAATAATAGACGGACCAAAGGGCATCTCTGATCTACCACTTTTCTTTTTAAATTTCATCAAGTAAACGCCAATGACCCCACCAATTATAAAAGAAAAGAACAACATGGCAAATGTTAGCTTAAACCCTAAAAACAGACCGCATAGTCCACAAATCTCTGCATCTCCCCATCCCATACCTTCTGTGCCAAGAATAAGCTTTGACAATAAAATAATTAGAGTTATAGTCCCTGCGCCTAATAACCCACCGTAAATGTAGGTAGCTATCGGTTCTCCTAGGTAAAAATTCACTCCTAGCAAAATAACACCCATAACTACTGCAAGCCATGTGGTAGTGGTATATACGTCCATAGTATCATAATCTATCATAGCTATAACTATTAGAAAAGGTATAACTATTAGAAACCTCACAAGATAAATGCTGACTCCATAATGAAAATAAGTTAACAAAAAAAGTATAGCTGTCGTAAGTTCTATCAATGCGTATCTACTAGATATCTTCTCGTTACATTTTCTACATTTACCTTTTAAAAAAATCCAGCTAATTACTGGCATAAGATCATAAAACTTAATATTATTTCCACAAGAGGTGCAGTGAGACGGCGGAAATGATATGCTTTCTCCTCTCGGTATTCTATATATGCATACATTTAAAAAACTTCCTATTAATAATCCTAGGATAAAAATATATATTGGGAAAATACTTTCCATTGGTGGAACCTCCTTAAAATTATTTTACTGTTTAAATACAATAAAGTTTTTTATTTATACTAATTTAATATTAATATAAGTTTTTAACTCTATTGTATTTATTTTCATTATAACTTTAACATATATAAGCAAATATTAACATGTAAAATAATTTAATGTCCAAAGTCAAAATAACTTTGGACAAATAAGTTTGCTCTAAATAAGATTAGTTATTTCCCATATGTGGTAACAGGTGTAGGATACAACTGAGCGCCACCAACTGAAACCTCAACATTGCCATTATCTCCGATTTTAACAAAAAACTGACCATTAGTAACCGCCTTAACAGTTGGCTCAGCTTGAATATAACTCTTTATATCCGTACCTAGAATAGCTGGGGCAGTATAAGTTCCTGTGATTTTATCTTCAGCAATAAGTGAATTTGTAGCATCACCGATAACCCTTGCACTAGCAATATCAGCCTTTATCTTAGCATCCTTTTGTATTCCACTAAACTTAGGAACTGCAATTGCCGCTAAAATTCCAATAATTGAAATTACAATTATGAGTTCAATTAATGTAAACCCCCTTTTCTTGTTGTTTTTTATGTTTTTCTGTTGCATGATTCCATCTGAAATACTTGACATAAAAATACTCCTCCTTACACGAATTGAAATTGATTTATCTCAATTATTGCCAAAGAAGAGTACTTTATATTCAAATTAATTTTTTAATTTTATATTAATCAATAATTAATTTTATAAACCCAAATTTTTTATAGTCAAACAATCCTCTAGCAGTAATTTTAACTGCTGGTATTACAGGAAGTGCCATAAAAGATAAGCTTATAAAAGGATCATATTCAGCTCTTACTCCAAAACCTCTGGCAATTCTACTGAGCCTTTTTAGCTGCTCTGCCACCATATATGGAGCCTCAAAGGTCATAATTCCAGCAATTGGCAAGTGTAGCTGAGCAATAACCTTTCCACCTGACACCATAACTATACCTCCACCAATAGAAATTAGAGTATTGACTGCCACTTCCATGTCCTTATCATTATCCCCCACAACTATAACATTATGGGAATCATGAGCTATAGTTTGTGCTATTGAACAATTCTTTAAGCCTAATCCTTCTATAAATCCAACAAAATGCTTCCCCGTTTTATGATGCCTTTCAAATACTGCTATTTTTAATATATCTTTATCAATAATTCTCTTTATGTAGCCAAGATTATTTTCTGTTTTTCTCTGTACCAATTTAGTTTCTAAAGAGTTTGGTATTAACTTTATAACATTTACGGCACGGGCTTTACTTTCAACTTTAAAAATTTTACTATTTATAAAATCCATATGCATGGAAGATTTTATATTCACTTTAGCATGCTTTTTAACCGTCGATTCTTTATACTCTTTGCCATTTTTTATAACTTTTATTATATTTACACCCTTTAATTCTTCAAATATTACTAAATCCGCTTTATATCCTGGAGCTATAGCTCCTCTATCATTTAAATTATAACATTTAGCTGCATTAAACGAGGCCATGATAAATGCCTTTATCGGATTAAGTCCTTGTTTTATAGAGATTCTAATACAGTTATCTATAGATCCAATTTCAAGTAAGTCATCAATATGCCTATCATCAGTGCAAAATAAAAATCTTTCAAAATTTTGATTGTTAACAGCTGGAAGTATGGCTTTTAAGTTTTTTGCAGCAGATCCTTCTCTTAACATAACGTACATTCCCCTACTAACTTTTAGTAAGGCATCTTTAACACTTGTACTTTCATGATCGGTTCTTACTCCGCAACTTAAGCATGCGTTTAACTCACTTGGCGATATATTAGGGCAATGTCCATCAATATGCTTGTGCTTTGCCATATCTATTTTTTTCAACATATCCTCTTCCTTATTTATAACTGCCGGCACATCCATTACTTCGCCAAGACCCAACACCTTATTATTATTAATTAATTTTTCTAAGTCCTCAGCATTAAGAACATATGCACTATCCTCAAATTTTGTTGCTGGAACGCAAGATGGTAACATAAAATAAATATCTATAGGCGCTGCCTTACTATTTTTTATCATAAAGTTAATACCATTCATGCCTTCTACATTAGCAATTTCATGTGGATCCGCTATTACCGTAGTTACACCTTTTTTTATTACCACCTTCGCGAACTCTTCTGGCAGAATCATGGAGGATTCTATGTGTACATGCGCATCAATGAACCCTGCCGACACATATAAATCTGAACAATCCATTTCCACGTTGCCTGTGTATTTACCAATACCTACAATAGTATCCCCAACTATTGCAATATCTCCTCTATCTACATTCTCAGTAAAAACATTAATAAAATTTGCATTCTTTAACACCAATTCTGCATTAACCCTACCCATGGCTGCATCAATGTATTGCTTAACCTTCTCCATATACTTCCCTCCTTAATGTTCTTTATTAAATACCTTTATATTAAATTATTACAGAAGTTGTCACAGTATTCCTTATTGTAAAGCTTATTATAATTAATCATTAAAAATAAAAAACACAGCTATTGCTGTGTTGTGTCTTCTTCCGTTTTTATCTTTATTCTATTATACCAATCTACATATATATAGAATAAACTGACAACATCTTGTTGATTATATAATAATATTTTTTCTTTCTTCTCTTTTGGCATTCTATTTATATACTCATTATCTTTTACTATTCTACTGAAGGTTTTAGCCAAATTAGAGCCACTTATTACTTCACTCTCTCGATCTATCTCAAATATCTTTTCTAAAGCTTTAAGCCCAATACAAATTCCCTCAGCTTTTTCATAACATTTTTGTAAATCTACTTCACCAAAATACCCTTCTAGCAAAAAATCGATTTTATGAGCTTTTAATAAATAGTTTATAACTGTAAAATCATTGTTTCCTGAAAATGTAACGATGTATTTTTTATTGTATTTTATTTTCATTTCTTCAAAATAGTTTTTAGCTAAGGTTAATATTTCAATAGCATCTTTTTTATTTTCTGCCATATATTGAGTAACCTTTAACTCATTCGTTATTTCATCATAAAAGCAGCACCCAAAAACTCCAATACATATAGGCTTTTTGTAAATGTAATGCTCTAAATCAAAAAATAATGCATCTTTAAAGAGTTGTTTATTTCCGTCTATAGTAAGGGATCCTTCTTTAGAGATTTCGCCTACCTTAACACTACTAAGTTTTGTAATCACAATATCACTCTTTTCTACTAAGTTTTCTAAAAAGCAAAACCGTAAATTTGCACATGTCTAATTTAAAACTCTGCTCTACTTATATGTTATCACATATCCACTATTTTATAAAAGTATTTTATCAAATTTAATAAATTATCTTGTTTCTTTATATTGACACTAATAGATAACCATGTTAATATTATATTGAGAAGAGTTTTCATTAAGGAGTGATTATTATAAGCATTTATGATTTAAAGCCAGGAGACAAAGCGTTTATTCAATCTATTTGTGGTGATGATAAGTTCGCTAAGAGATTACTCGCATTAGGTTTCATTGAAGGTACTGAAGTTAAATTAGTAGCTACTGCACCTCTAGGAGATCCTATTATTATAAATTTACGTGGATTTAATTTAGCAATTAGAAAAAATGATGCTAAAAGTATATCTATTAGAAAAGCGTAATTATTGTACCGAGACATTATAAGGAGGGTTTGAATGATCACTGCTGCTTTACTAGGTAATCCTAATGTTGGTAAAACAACTCTATTTAATGCACTTACAGGGTCTAACCAATATGTAGGAAATTGGGCTGGAGTAACAGTTGAAAAAAAAGAAGGCTTTATAGATAATAAAATTGAAATTGTTGACTTACCTGGCATTTATGCCATGGATACTTATTCAAACGAAGAAAAAGTTTCCAAGGAATTTTTAGAAAATGGTAATGTAGATGTAATTATAAACATTGTTGATGCGTCAAGCCTCGATAGAAATTTATACCTTACAACTCAATTAAAACAATTTAACAAACCAATAATTTTAGTATTAAACATGATTGACGTTGCACTCTCTAAAGGTTTAGATATTAACTATGATTTATTAGAAAAAAAATTAGGGGTAAAAATAATACCTATAGTAGCTTCAAAGAGTAAGGGTATTTCTGAACTTAAAGATTGTCTCCTTAAAGGAGATTATACTACTACATCATCTAATAGTTTAAAATTTAAAGATGAAAGAGAAACTTATACGTACATTGAAACACTGCTCAAATCCTGCACTAATAAAAAGAATGATGAGAAAGTTACTATTACACAAAAAATAGATAAAATTGTGCTTAATAGAATACTTGCTTATCCTTTATTTTTCATAAGCTTATTTATAATTTTTATGTTTACATTTAATTGGGTAGGACAGCCTTTAGCAGATTTACTTAATTACTTGCTCAATGATATTATTGTTCCATTTTTAACTCATTTACTGTCTAATAATAGTGCATGGTTTTCATCTTTACTAATAGATGGTATCGTCGGTGGAGTAGGTTCAGT
This sequence comes from Clostridium sp. UBA4746, assembly GCA_002403785.1. Classification (GTDB taxonomy): domain Bacteria; phylum Bacillota; class Clostridia; order Clostridiales; family Clostridiaceae; genus Clostridium_AD. The sequence continues at coordinate 15,745 of DHIM01000311.1, read as the reverse complement.
AATAGTTTTTTTACCAGTTATATTGGCATTATTCTTAGGCATTTCATTTTTAGAAGATAGTGGATATATGGCAAGAGCTGCCTTTATAATGGATAAATTAATGAGAAAAATGGGTTTATCGGGTAAAGCTTTTATCCCTTTAATAGTTGGTTTCGGTTGCTCTGTTCCAGCAATAATGTCTGCTAGAACTCTAGAGAGTGAAAAGGACAGAAAATTAACTGCACTTTTGATACCTCTTATGTCCTGCAATGCTAGACTTCCAGTTTATGCATTGTTTGTATCAGTATTTTTCCCAGGCAGACAAACACTTATGGTATTTTCGTTATACTTAATGGGTATTGGTATAGCATTTGGAATCGGTCTTTTATTTAAAAATACTTTGTTTAAAAAAAATGAAGAGCCTTTTATTATAGAATTACCTGAATATAAATTACCAGAATTAAGAAGCTTATTAATACATACTTGGGAAAAAGGCAAAGGTTTCTTAAAGAAAGCTGGAACTATAATTTTCTCAGTTTCCGTAGTAGTATGGTTTTTATCAAACTTTAACTCAACAGGTATGGTTGACATAAATCTTAGTTTTTTAGCTTCTATCGGAAAATTTATAAACCCAATATTTATCCCACTTGGATTTGCTAGATGGCAAAATTCAATAGCTCTATTAACTGGACTTATGGCTAAAGAAGTTGTTGTAGGCACTATGGGAGTTATATATGGTGGTAATTTAACACATGCTTTAGCTAGCTATTTTACGCCATTATCCGCTTACAGTTTTTTAGTTTTCGTATTATTATATACTCCTTGTGTATCAGTAATCGCAACTATGAAAAAAGAATATGGAAACAAAATGGCAATTTTTTCTGTATGCTATCAATTAATATTAGCTTGGGTAGTTTCTTTTATAGTATTTAATGTAGGTAGTATTTTATTAGGATAATAAAATACATTTAGTATAAAATATATAATATAAATAGTAAAGAGGTGAAGCTACCGTGGAATTTATTATTGTAGGTGTGATCGTTATTGCAGCTGGATATATCTTGTACTCTAATATAAAAAAACAAGCAAGTGGCGATTGTGGTTGTGGAAATGGTTGTAAAGACTGTAACCACAGTTGCGAAACAAAACCAGCTGATAAAAAAGATGATGAAATCAAATAAAAAAACAGTGGTATAATACATAAATGTATTATACCACTGTTTTTTATAATATCTTTGAGTCTATATCCAATTTGCTAATATAACTAAGATATCTTTATAATCGTTGGCTGTTAACTATTTTTAATGACTCATTTGTGTTTCTATTGTTCTTCAAAAGAGACATTTGTTTTTTAGCTAATTTTTCTTTTCTCTTAAGATCTAAATCATTTTCAATAGTGTTAATTAC
>DHIM01000311.1:748-14256 GCA_002403785.1 Clostridium sp. UBA4746 | reverse complement strand
GTTAATTACTTTAAAAATTTTGGGCAAATTAACAACATCTTCATAATTATGAAGCATGAGAATTTCCTTTGACTTTTCATCATAATTTGCTAGGTATTCATTATATAATTCTACCCACCTAGCTCCGTTTATTTCATCTTTTCTCTTAATACCAGTAAACTGCTCTACACTTTTTAAACTGCAACTCTTAATTCCCATTTTTCTATAAAACGGTCTTATCATCCTAAACAAATCTATGTGTTCCCTAGGCAATCTAAATCCGAGATTAAATTTATTCATCTTTTTGATTATGAACGGTTCATCAAATGCCGTTCCATTGTAAGAACACCATCTTTTAAACTTACACATAGCTTTTTTAAGTTCTTTTAAAAGACTCTCCTCGTCGCTAGGTGTCTCTGCAAAATATTGAATAATTTTAAATTGACCTTCTTTTAAGTAATACCCTAAAGATATCAATACTATTTTATCATATTCCAAATCAAAACCAGTAGCTTCAATATCTAAATACGCAATAGTGTCCATCTTATATTTGTTATAAATTTCACTAGGTAAAACAACCTTAATTTGATACTCTTTTATGAACATAGTTCCCCCTAATCTATAAAAAAAAGAAAAGCATACATTACAACAAATGTGTTTCTATTTGCTACGTAATTCTAAACAGGTTTTACAATTTTCTATAATATAATAATACCTCAAAAAGAGCGTTATTGCAAATGTCGCAATAACGCAAATTCTTATAAATAACAAAGGCATCTTACATTCTATCTACTACTTCTATACCTATGAGGTTTAATGCATTTTTAATTACCTGACAAGTAGCTTCTACCATTTTAATTTTTGCTTTCTTATTAGATTCATCTTCCAAATTAGCTATATTATGTTGATTATAAAATTTATTAAAAGCTTTAGCCACTTCAATAACGTATCTTGTAACCATAGAAGGTTCTAATTTATCAATAGCATACATAATTGAATTTTGGAAACCTTCGAGCTCCTTTACAAGTTCAAATTCTTCTTTAGAATTTAGTTTATTATAATCAAGTTCCACATTATTTTTATGTTCATTTCTATTTTCTGCAACTTTTCTTAATATACTCTTTGCTCTTGCATAAGTATATTGAACATAAGGACCTGTTTCTCCTTCAAAGCTAAGCATTTCTTCCCAGTTGAAGATAATATCTCTCTCCCTATGATTTTTTAAATAAGTAAATATAATAGCACCTATTCCTACTTTTTTAGCTACATCTTCTTTGTTTTCGAGTTCAGGATTTTTTTCATTTATTATTTCAAGAGTTTTTGCAACTGCTTGATTTAATAAATCATCTAAGAAGATAACATCACCTTTTCTTGTAGATAATTTCTTATCTGCAAATCTTACTGTTCCAAATGCTACATGTTTACAATCATCTGCCCACTTATTGCCCATAAGCTTTAAAGTAGTAAATACTTGATTAAAATGAAGAGACTGATCTTTTCCAACTACATAAATGTTTTTATAAAAATCGTAAGTGTTCTTTCTGTAAGTTGCCGCAGCTAAATCACGAGTTGCATAAATTGTTGCACCATCTGATTTTTTAATTATGCAAGGTGGCATATTATACTCATCGAGCATAACAACCTTAGCTCCATTACTCTCGACTAATAAGCCTTTAGCATCTATGTCCTTAATTACATCATCCATCTTGTCACAGTAAAAACTTTCCCCAGCATAAGAATCAAATTTAACATTTAAGGTTTTATAAAGCTTTTTAAACTCAACTAAGCTTAAGTCTCTAAATTTAGTCCAAAGTTTAACTTCTTCAACCGATCCATCTTCTAATTTTTTAAAGTACATTTTTGCTTCATCATTAAGTGTTGGATTTTTATCAGCCTCTTCATGGAACTTAACATAAATTCTTAATAGTTCATTGATAGGCTCCTTTGCTAAAGCTTCTTCATCTACCCAGTTCTTATAAGCATAAATAAGCTTACCAAATTGTGTTCCCCAGTCTCCAAGGTGATTAACTCCAGTACAATTGTACCCTTCAAATGAAAGTATCTTATATAAAGAATTACCAATAACTGTAGTGAATAGATGTCCTACATGAAATGGCTTTGCTATATTAGGTGAAGAATACTCCACTACTATATTCTTACCTTCGCCTATAATAGACGAACCATAAGCATCTCCCTCTTCTAGTATCTTTTCTATAGTATTTTTAATAAATACTCCTTTATCTAGGAAAAAGTTTAAGTAAGGTCCAAAACATTCTATTTTTTCAAAACCATCTTTTTCTATTTTTTCTTTTAAGTCGATAGCTATCATATTCGGTGCTTTTCTCATAGTTTTTGCTAATTGAAAACACGGGAAAGCAAATTCTCCCATTTCAGGTCTTGGTGGTATTTCAATTAAACTCTCTATTGTCTCTATATCTATTTCTACCAATTGTTTAATTCTTTCTGCAACTATTTTTTTATAATCCATAAAAGTTCCCTCCTGTATAGCTCTGGGGTAGATGACAATTATTAATTGTTATCCCTCCTGTATTCCTTTGGCGTTTGATAACAATTATTAATTGTTGTCTCTACTTTGAAAACAAATGTATGTTGTAATATAACAAAAACCCATCTCTAAATAAAGAGACGGGCTACACTTGCGCGGTACCACTTTAGTTGACTATAACGTCCACTCAATATTTTAACGCTACTCGCGATTTACCCTATAAGAGTCAATATTTAATCATTATACATTTATTCCATAATAATTATATTCTATCACCAATAGTTCATATTTGTCAAATTTTATTGCTGTTTGAACTGTGTATTAAAAATTATATTTAACCCTTAATAAGCTCTGAAAACTTTTGTAAATCAGTAATGGGCTCTTTGCAAGAAAAATTTTCGCAAATATAAGCAGTAGTCTTCCAACCTATTGGTTTATGTGCTTTAAGCTCAGAATTAATGGAAATTAATCTTTCATCATCAGTATTTAAAACTACAGTAGAAAAAGGAAGGTAATTGCTATTTATCTCTTTAATCATAGCTTTAGTATTGCTTTCTTGCTCTTCTCCAGCAATAATAATATCTTTTCCTGGTACCTTGCTATATAATAAAGCCGTCATAAAATAAGCATGAGCACTTTCTATAGTTTTAACTTTTGATGCAAAAACCTCAAATTGACCGTATGCTTCATTTTCTAATTCACCATTTGTAGTTAATCTAGCGAGCCTTAACATATTTAAAGTAGCCACTGAATTACCTGAAGGCACTGCACCATCATATATATCTTTAGGTCTAACAATTAACTCTTCTCCATCTGTTCCGTATAAAAACAATCCACCCAACTCTTCATCTTTAAACAGATTGAGCATCTTTTCATTAAGCTCCAATGCCTTTGTTAAATATACTACATTAAATGTAGCTTCATATAACTCTATTAAAGCATGAACAACATATGCATAATCCTCTAGATAACCTAAGTGTGCTACCTCCCCATCCCTATACCTAGCCATTAATCTTCCTTTTTCATTTATCATGTTATTTAATATAAAATTCATAGCCTTTTCTGCCTGCTTAATATAGATCTCATTTTCAAAAATTCTGCCTCCATAAGCTAGAGACGCAATCATTAGTCCATTCCAGGAGGTTAATATCTTGTCATCCTTATAAGGATGAATTCTTCTTTCTCTATATTCTAGCAATCTTTGTCTCATTTTTTCTAGTTTTTGCTCTAATTCTTCATCTAATTTAGAGCTACTTTTTTTACCAATAAGATTTGGTATATTTCTGCCTTCAAAATTACCTTCCTTTGTTATATCGTAATGTTCACAATAGGTCTTATAATACTTTTCACCTAACACTAAACCCACTTCATCTAACGTTAATAAATAATATTTACCCTCGATGCCTTCACTATCTGCATCCTCAGCTGAGTAAAAAGCACCCTCCTTTGACGTCATATCCCTTAATATATAAGTAAAGATTTTCTCTGCAACCTCTTTGTAGAATACTTTACCAGTAGCCTCAAAGGCTTCAATATATACTTGCGCTAAAAGCGAATTATCATATAACATTTTCTCAAAGTGAGGTACCAACCATTTCTGATCTGTGGAATACCTTGAGAAGCCAAACCCAATATGGTCAAAAATTCCGCCCTCATACATGGATTCCAAAGTTTTTTCTACCATTTCTAATGCTTTAGGTTCATTATAATTTTTCCAGTATCTTAATAAAAATTGCAAATTGTGAGGAGCTGGAAATTTTGGAGCCCTTCCAAATCCACCATAATTTTCATCAAATACACTCTTAAAGCTATTATATGCATTATGTATTTCATCCTCACCTAGTTCTTCTCCTAATTCTACTTGCTTAACCAATGCATCCGTATTTTTTATATGCTGTATTATTTTTTCACTAGATGCTACAATATCCTCGTTTTCATAATTCCACTGTTGCGCAATAGAATTAAGTAAATCCATTATACCTGGCATACCATATTTACTCTCCTTAGGATAATAAGTACCTGCATAAAATGGTTTTTTATCTGGGGTCATAAAAATAGTTAAGGGCCATCCACCACCTCCAGTTAGTGCTTGGCATACCGTCATATAAATACTATCCACATCTGGACGTTCTTCCCTATCAACTTTTATTGCCACAAAATATTTATTTAAAATAGCTGCTACTTCTTCATTCTCAAAGGATTCTTTCTCCATGACATGACACCAGTGACAAGTTGAATAGCCGATTGAAAGAAAGATTGGTTTATCTTCTGCTTTTGCTTTTGCAAAGGCCTCTTCTCCCCATGGATTCCAATTTACTGGGTTATATGCATGTTGCAGAAGGTATGGAGACTTTTCATTAATCAATCTATTAGGTTTTCTGTTCTGTTTAACAGTGTCTGGTTTAATCATAGTTACAACAACTCCCTTTAAATATGTATTAGCACTATTATACCCAAGGTAACTACTTTAAGTCCCTAAAAATCGCTTACCATTATATAATGAATAAACCGTTGATGATTGGAACATAAATTAAGGGATGTCTATCAATTTGGAAAAGTTTAATAAAGTAACAGTTTTTAACATTCTTTTCCCCCAGTTTTTATTTTAACCTGGTTATCTTTTATTTTTTGTCATAAACATATTTACAACAAATTTAATCCTTTTATAACAAATGCTATTACTTAATTGACTTTAAAAATACTGTACTAGGACTCATATCGATTAACACCACTCTGCCATTATTTTTCAAAAGTTCCTTTAACTAATACCTTGCCCTCAGACACCATTTCTATCCCTTTAGCAAAGACTGTTTGTATAGTTAGGTCACTTTTGTTAACTATTACAAGGTCAGCATCTTTACTCTCCTGCACTAATCCTTTATTATATAGTTTTAAATTAGTAGCTACATTTGAAGTAATCACTTTTAGTGCAACCTCTAAATCTACTCCGTCCATAAGTACTGAATCTCTGACCTCTATATACAGAGACTTAGTAGACCCAATTCCTAGGCCAATAAATTCTCTTTTTTTATTGAAAATCGGTAAACTTCCTTGTCCATCAGAAGTAAATTGGATTTGTTCTACTGGTATTCCTCTTTCTAATGCTATCTTTAGTGCTGTACTTGCTTTAACTTCATCCTTCTCAAGGTGATCTGGATCTGAACTAGTAGTAATATCAATGATTCCACCAAGTTTTGCAAATTCTATTCCTGCTTCAAACAGAGAAGTACTTCTGTTTATATGTGTTGGTATAACTTGTTTTATTGGTATTTCAGTTTCCTTTATCATTCTGACTAAATATTGTAGCCTTCTATCACCATATCCAAGATGAACATTCACAACACCAGCTTTACCTGAAAGCAATCCACCAACTCTAGCATCTGCAACGACTTTTATAAATTCTTCATAAGTTGGCTGTGAGGATCTATGGTCTGAAATCGCTACCTCTCCTATTCCAATAACTTTATCTATAAGCATAATATCTGATTTACAGCTATTGGTTATTGTACTTACAGGTATTGCATATGAACCTGAATAAATATAAGTACTTATTCCTTCCTCCTCAAGTCCTCTTGATTTTGCAAGAAGTGCTTTTAGATCTCTACATACACCGTCTGTACCTAGGCAGCCTACTACGGTGGTAATTCCACCAACTACAATATCAGAAAGGTGAATTTCAGGTGTCCTAGTCTTAAATCCTCCTTCACCTCCCCCACCTATAATGTGCACATGCGCATCTATAAAACCTGGAAATACTAGTTTACCTTCCGCATTAATTACTTTTACAGGAGCAAAGTTTTGTGGAATTGTTATATTTTCAACAATAGCTTCAATTTTTCCTCCCGCAATTATAATATCCTTTTTCCCAATGTACTCGGGTGCATAGACTTCTCCGTTTTTAATTATTGTAATCATAAAATACCGTTCCCTCCTTTTATTCATACCATATTATTCCATGGTAAAATCAATTATTATGGGAAGTAGTAGAAGTCAAAATATCTATAAACTATATAAGTTAAACAGTTAAAAGATGGCCCCCATATGTGGTAAACCATCTTTTAAATATAAATTTAGAAAGAAATCTATTGTACTTTTTTATCGATATAATCTGAAGAAATCAATAATTTAGTTTCACTTTCACTTTTACCTTCCTCAATTTTGTTATTTATTATATCTATAAGTGGTTCTAGTTGCTTTTCAAAGAAGATTATAACGATATCTCCAGGCTTCGCAAAATCCAATGCCGTTTTAAATGCATCCTTCTCTTTTAACATTTTCGTAATGTTCATGTTATGAAGCTTGGATTTTTGAACTCCTCTTAATAGAATGTCTGCTACTTCGCCTATAGCTCTGCCTCTTCTATCTTCATCTTCTTTTATAAAAATATAATCAAAACTTTCTCCTGCACATTTACCAATCTCTAGGATGTGACTGTCTGGTCTATCTCCGGGCACCCCAATAACTCCTATAAGTTTATTATGTTTTATTTGCTTAAGTCCATCTAGTACACACTTATAGCCATCAATATTGTGTCCATAGTCTAATACCACCATTACATCATTTACATAATAAGTATTAAACCTTCCTGGATTTTGCTCATTATTACAGTGAAATGAAGTTAAGCCCTTCTTAATAATATCATAACTTATTCCAAGCCCTACTGAAGCTGCGCATGCTGCCATAGCATTTTCAATATTGTATTTTAAAGCGCCATTCATTGTTATACCTATGATCTTTATGTCTATTAAGCTTTCAGAATGAGTGCTCTTTTGGATAAAAATTTTACCCTCATCCGCATAAATTCCATATCCTCCCTTATCAATGTTACTTTTCATCACTGCATTGTCTTTATCATTAGAAAATATTATAAGATTCCCCTTTAGCCTAGGCAAAATACTTATACACATCGCATTATCTCCATTAATAACAACATACCCATCTTCTTTAACTGCTTCTCCAACCAAAGCCTTAACTTTTGCTAAGTCCTCAATAGTTTCTACTCCATCTACTCCAAGGTGATCCTCAGATATGTTTGTAATAACAGCAACATCAGCAAGATCATAAGCTAATCCTCCTCTTATCATTCCACCTCTTGCAGTTTCAAGAACTGCTGCATCTATTTCTTTATTCATAAGAACGGCTAGAGCGCTTTTAGGACCTGTAGTGTCACCCTTAAATGAACATTTTCCATCAATATAAATTCCGCTTGTGGTGGTCATTCCAACAGTATATCCTGCAATGGAAAGTATGTGTGAAATGAGTCTTGTAGTAGTAGTTTTTCCATTGGTTCCTGTCACTGATATTAATGGAATGTTTTTTGGTATATCCTTAAATAATTTATCGACTATATGACCTGCCACATTTCGTGATGATCCAAAACACGGATTATGATGCATTCTAATACCAGGTGCAGCATTTATTTCTATAATTACTCCGCCGTCAGTTATTGGTTTACTTATATCTTCACATATTAAATCTACCCCACAAATATCAAGGCCTATGGCACTTGCAGCTCTTTTGCATATTTCTATATTTTCCTCACATATTAAATCTGTACAATCTAATGCGAATCCACCCGTAGATAAATTTGCATTATCTTTTAAAAACAGTTTTTCTTTTTCGAGAAGAACAACCTTTAATGTGTATCCCTTTTGTTTAAGATATTCTATAAGTTTATCATCTATTTTAATTTTAGTTAATTCTTTTTCGTGACCTTCACCTCGTCTTGGATCCTCGTTCGTGGTATGAATAAGCTTTTCAACAGTACTTATACCATCACCTATAATGTATGGAGGAATTCTTTCTGACACTGCAACTATATCTCCGTAAACACTACATACTCTATAATCCCTTCCACTTATGAACTTTTCTATTATTATATCTTCTTTAAAATCCTTAACTAAAAGTTCATAGCCATCTGATAACTGTTTTTCATTTTTTATATTGACAATAACTCCCTTGCCTTGATTTCCAAACTCAGGTTTAATTACAACTGGGTAACCAATATCCTTTGCAAAGGAAAGAGCATCTACCCTACTTTTAACTTTCATTCCACTTGCTACAGGTAAACAATGCATACCTAATATTTGTTTGGTTAGCAATTTATCCTGTGCAATACCCACAGCTATTGCGCTTGTATCATTTCCCATTGTTGCTTGAATAATTTTAGAATACCTACCATACCCTAATTGAAAAATACTATCTTCACCTATCCTTAGAATAGGAATCCCTCTTTTTTTTGCCTCATTACAAATATTAAATGTACTTACCCCAAGTTGTTCGTCCATTAATATTTCCTTTAATTCTTTTAATCTTAAATCTATATCAAATATTTTCTTATTAATTAATGAATTAATGATATTAACTGCTATATTTGCAGCCTCCAAGCCGGTATTCTTATATTCATATTGATATATAACATAATATTCATCTCCAAATATCTCCCTAGACTTCCCATAACTTACTTCTACGCCCACCATATTTTGGAGTGCTATTATAATATGTTCAGTTATATGTGCCAAATAAGTTCCTTCTGTAAGTCTTTTAATAAAACCCCTATCTTCATCTATCCCGCATCTATGTTTATTAAGTTCTGGCAAAAGTTGTACTAAACTTTCATTAAAATCACAAATATCTTTGCTAGGAATTTCACTGTAACCCTCTAAGTCTAGGTCAAGTCTTATACACTTTTTATGAGAATATATATTTCTCCCCTTAAATACCCTATGATTAATTATTTTCATGTAATTCTCCTCCTAATGAGATACTACCGTCTATATCTACTACCAATACAGATAATAAGAAATACTGACAGTAAATTATAATAACATATTTACGCAATTGGTATTCTAGATGTTAGGTCAAACCTATTTCCATCCTTTAATACATGCATTTTAACATTGAATATTGACAATATATTATTTTGATATTGTTCCGACACATTTGTATCGCTTATATTACTTCCATCAATAATATAAACTGCACCAGAGCCAACTACTCTTAAGATATTATTTTTATTTAAAATTATTGAAGTATCTTCATCAATACCGATCCCTAAAACTTCCGGATTTTCTGCTACACCAACTAATAACCTTCCTACTCTTCCTCTTTGAGCAAAATGTTGATCTATAATAACTCCAGTAATTAATCCTAACCCTGGAGCCATTTTAAGAGTACATTTTTTTGCAGATTCATCATCTAATCCAGTTACTATCATAACATCACTCATTACTGATGCTCCAGCAGAAGTGCCAACAAAGACACAATCTTCTGAATGTCTACGCTTCAAACTTTTATATAATGGGGTACCTCCAAGTATACTGGTTATTCTAAGCTGATCACCTCCAGTAAAGAATACTAATGAAGCTTTTTCAATTAATTTCACATTTTCAGTTTTTAAAGCATCTGCCCTATTTCTTACATCAAGTACTCTGATATTTATAATACCTAACTCATGAAATATATTGGTGTATTCATTACCTACTTCTACTGGTAACTCTGTTGCTACTGTTACGATAACTAAAAGCTGACTTTCCTCTTTAATATGTGAACTTACCTCTTTAAGTATCTTTTTATCGCCTTTCTTATCTTCTGCTCCACCTATTATAATTAACCCTTCTTGTATATTAATTGACATTCACCATCCTATAATAATTTTTATAGATCTTAGAGATCATCCTTAATACTAGTTTTTGTTTCTTCCATTCCTTAAAAAGATTATCCATTTAACTCCCTATATCATATCTAATTAAATTAGATATGATAATCAAATGAGTCTATCTTTTATTGTTTCAAAGCTTAGAGCCATATCACCGTTAGTAAAATATGTTTTTTAACAATACTATTATATATAAGTCCTCTTTTTCTTTTATTGTATCCACCATTTGAATGTTATTTTACTTTTTTATCATTTGGATAATTGGATGAAAATATACTTCATTTTGAGTATTTTCATGTTTCGAGTAAAATTAAGACTAAACTACCGAAAAATCAGAAGGTTTAATGGTTATTGGCAAACAGACAATTAGTACATAAATCTAAAGTTGGACTATATCTATTTAAAATAAGACTGCAAAAGAATTAGGAATAAGATTCACTGATTAATATGGTAGGTTAACTTCAAGGAAATGAAGTCTTGTTGGTGTACAAACGGTAAAAAAATAGTAGAACAATATGAAAAAATCTATAATTAAAAAATAATACACTTATAAAGACACATTGAAATTATCTACGTGCCTTTATAAGTGTATTCGAATTCCAAATAAAACCGTTTTAACCTTTCCTTCCATTGTTCTAACAACTGCTGTGTATGCACAATTATAAGTGTGTTTACTTTCCTTTCAGCTATTAATTTTGCTCCAATAACAGTTTTTCCAAAAGCAGTAGTAGCGGACAATACTCCATTGTAATATTTTAACATAACTTCTAAAATCACAAAAAGTTAACTTTCTAAACTGCCATTTCAGAATAATTAATAACAAATATTTCTGCTTTATTTGTTCTGCATCTTCAATTATTTTTTCAAGCTTTAATGCTACATCATTTTCTAAATAATACTCACCACATTGTTTACAAATATTAGCTGGCACGCGTTTAATTATAATTATATGTCCGTCAAAGTCTACATTATGATTAACATTACCTTACTTAAATTAGATTTACATAAAATACAATTCATCCTTACTACCTCCGCTAGAATAAAGATAGTGTAAACACTATCTTTATTTTATTTATTTAAAACCTTGCTATTACAGACTTCTCATCCTGTTCCTTCTTTTCTGCCTCTGCAAAAACTTCTTCATCCACTGTGTGGTTTAGCTTTCTAGTACCTCTAATGTAAATCTTTCTATTTCATTACTCATACTATATTCCTCCTGTTAATCTAACTTTTCTAGCTTCTTTGACTTCTTTGGCTACTATAAGTTCTTTATATTCTCTCTCGTATCTCTCCTGTCTCTTCTTTTTAATTTTACTTTCAAATCTAGGCATAGATTCATTTCTCTCAGCACTCTTTTCTTCATATATCTTTTTTATTTCTGCAAGAACTTCATCATCCACTGTATTTTTATCGCTCTTATTAAGTATCTCTTGTATAAACTTTTCTATAATTTTCCTCATATTATATTACTCCCCTTTAAGTTTTTTAATTTTAATCTTCTGCACAGCGTAGATTTACTCATGCTAGTGTCCTCACAAATTTTTCTGATTGACATAGCTTTTTCTTTGTATAATTCTAACTGTGCAATTCCAGCCATAAAAGTCAACATTAATTCGCATGTTAGGGAACAGTATCCAATCAACTTTCATTCCATTCAGTGATTTAATGTTGGCTTCTTTATCTTTAATTATCTGCACAGGTAGTGCTTTGTAAAACCCTGGTAAGGTTCTTGACGATAACTATATCGTCTACTTCAAGTTCTGTCAACAGCTCAAAATTTTATATTTATTAGTAAGAACATATCTACACTTAATTTCCAAGTAATCTATTACCCTCTCATGTCGTTTGTCGTTCTCTACCATCAATTTTCTCCTCCATATTTTGATTTACAATTTTACATACTTGGGTACATAATGCCCAAATTAATTTACAATATAATTTCTGGAGTAAATCACTTTAACATATATTAATTATATCTTAAATTTTAACCAAAATAATAAAAACACAATTTATATAGATGCTTTTCCAATTGGTAATTAAAAAGCCACAAAAATAACACCAACAATTATGTCAGTGCTTATATAAAAATATTAAAGTTCAATATAAACTCATCTTAAGCCATTGCTTTTGGGGTTTTCATTTTTTATAAATTGCGGTGTTTAGGTTACATGACACCAATGGCAAGTTGAATAGCCGATTGAAAGGCATTTTTTATTATATTGGCCAAAAGTTCTATGATATTAAAAGATTTCCTTCTAATTAAAATAAGTGGACTCACTATAACAACCTCATTTTTTGCTAACAACATATCATTACTAAATACGGTTAAAAAATTATCATTATAATATATTGAATTTATTGTCTCCAAAGGTGTGCTATCGCTTTTAGCGGAATAACCTATTTGAGCATAACCACTTAATCTCTTTTGGTACATTCTTTCTAATACACCAACATGAACATCGATATAATCATAAATTTGAACCTCATTTTTATTTTCATATAACCTATTAAGCCTGCCAGCATATTGTTGTAAAGTTCCTTTCCACGATATAGGCATAGCTAAAAAAAGAGTGTTTAATCTCGGTTCATCAAATCCTTACCCTACAAATTTACCTGTGGCAACTATTACCATACTACTTTCTTTCGGTACACTTGAAAGCTTCTCAATTTGATATTTCTTATCTTTTTTTGACATTCGTCCTGTTAATGTAATAACATTAGCTATTTTTTCTTTTAAAGCATCAGATAGTAATTTAACATGTGCAGTTCTTTCAGTTAAAACTATTGGATTTCTTCCCTCTTTAACACAATTAATAACATCTTGAATAATCATCTCATTTCTTATTTGACTTGTGCTTATTTCAGAATAAATTTTTGTTATTGACCATTCTTTTTCATCTTGGCAAACTGGTTTCCTGAAAGAAGTAAATCTTGGGATGACATAATGCTCAAAAGGGAGTTTCTCTGCTTGCTTAAGCTCATTCACTTTATATCTAATTGGGCCACATTGCATAAATATTATAGGCTGATGTCCATCCTTTCTTATTGGTGTTGCCGTTAATCCATAAACATATTTAGCGACTACATTTTTTAATATCAGTTCAAAGCTAAAAGCTGAAACATGGTGACATTCGTCAACTAAAACCATCCCATAATCTTTTACTAGTTCTTTAACTACACCTTTTCTTACCAAAGATTGCATAGTAGCAACGTCAATAATACCACTTAATATATTTTTACCTGCACCTATTTGTCCTATAATACTAACATTCTTTTTTCGCCCTCTTTTTTTAGTATCATCTATAGATAAAACTTCATTTATAATTAAAAACTGTTTTAACCATTCCTTCCATTGTTCTAACAACT
>DHIM01000311.1:0-564 GCA_002403785.1 Clostridium sp. UBA4746 | reverse complement strand
AGTAGCGGACAATACTCCATTGTCATATTTTAACATAGCATCAACTGCTACTACCTGTTCTTCCCTCAACTTTCCATTAAATTCAACACGAATTGGTTTACCTATGTAAGTTTCTAATTCATTCTTTTGAATTGATATATTATCCTTTATCTCACTTATTGCTTTATATTCATTATCCAAACAAACTTCTTTCGTTTGTAATTCTAATCGTTTTCTAAAATCCCCATTTTCTATTTTCAATATCTTGTTTTCCTCTAATAACTTCATGTATTTATTATAAAGCTCATTATAATCCATATTTTCCCTCCTGGAGAAGTTATTTCAATTCTATTATCATATATATCAAAATTTTCTTATTTAAATTACATAGTAATTCTAAAATACTTTCATTTTTATTTTTCCATAAGAAATTAAAATTTCATTATTTACATAATAAAGTGTCGATGCTCCAACCTTAACTTTTAAAATTTGTATCTCATGATATATAATACCCTATCATGGTATTATATATCATGAGCAAAATAATAAGAAATTTAAACAGCTAATCAGAGTGAATACATAACC
>DHIM01000182.1:30806-39468 GCA_002403785.1 Clostridium sp. UBA4746 | reverse complement strand
GAGCAGATGTGTACTTGCGTGAAATGGAAAAGTATTTACCTAAGATGTATAAGAGACTGATGACTATATATCAAGCTTTAGAGACTGATGAAGAAAGTGATGTAATAAAAGAACAGTACAATGAAATAGATGGGATATCCGTGGATTTTGGCATAATGCAGAAAACTAGAAAGGCTTTTGTTATAAAATGCGAGTTTGTATGGGATGATATAGGAACCTTTGCAGCACTTTCAAGATTTCTGGGCAAATTGCGTGGTAACAATGTTTTGGGTACTACATTTATGGAAGAAAGTGAAAACTGCTCAGTATTTGGTAAAGATAGACTGATAATTGGGTTTGGTATTAAGGACCTTATAATTGTTGATGCAGGGGATGTTATATTAGTAATGGACAAAAATAAGGATCAGGAGATTAAGCATTTGGTTAATGAACTTAAAGAGCGCAGCGAAACGGAAAAATATATATAAATTAATTAAGTTTAATAAGCCACACCTGCAGGTGTCCCACTTTTGGTGGGGCTTATTATTTTCTGAAAATCAGCAATAATAGGTGTTCACTTTAGTACTCATTTTTTTTATATGCAAAAGATTTAAAAAATAGGCTTAAGATATGGCAACATTAAAAAAAAATCATACAAAAAACATAATATAAACATAATGTTGACACGCTTATGACATTATCAATGGCTATAATAAAACGTAGACATAATAAAAACAAATGAATAAGGAGAGATTAAAATGAAAAGTATATCTTTAAAAACCAAAATAATGACAGGATTAATAACAGGAGGTTTGCTTTTATCCTCTGTTAGTGCTTTTGCAACAACGACTACGCCATTAAATACTGATGGAAAAGCAACTTTAAAAAATGAGTGTAGACAGCCAGATTTAGAAACAAATTTAAAAAAGATTGTAGCTGATAAGACTGTAACTCAGGATCAAGCAAATAAAATTAAAGGTGTCATAATTAAAGCCGAAGCTGCCAAGAAAGCAGATTTCAAAAAGATTAAAACTATGACTCAGCAACAACGTAAAACATATATGGATAGCAATAAAATCAAACATATAAATCCTTTAAAGGTGCTTGTAGATAATAAAACTATAACTCAGTCTCAAGCTGATAAAGTAGGACTTGGTGGCCCTGGTAACTTTAAAGGAAGTAAAAATTTAAAAAATAAGTTTAGACAACACAAAGGCGAATTACAAGCAACACTTAAATTAGGGGTTAGCTCAAAAATTATTACACAGACTGAAAGCAATAAAATTTTAGCATACCAAAACAGCAAAATTAAAACTAATGATAAAACACAAAAACCTGACTTTTTTAAAGAATTAGTTAATAACAAAATATTATCGCAGACAAAGGCGGATGCTCTAAAATCTAGTGAGAAAACTCAAAGAGATACTAAAAGACAACAGGCATTAGAAACAAATTTAAAAAAGCTTGTAGCTGATAAGACTGTAACTCAGGATCAAGCAAATAAAATTAAAGATGTCATAATTAAAGCTGAAGCTGCCAAGAAAGCAGATTTTAAAAAGACTAAAACTATGACTGAAACGCAGCGTAAGACATATATGGATAATAGCAAGACAAAACATATAAATCCTTTAAAATCTCTTGTAGATAATGGGACGATAACTCAGGCTCAAGTCGATAAAGTAGGTTCTGGTGCTCATAATCATATGCCAGGTCTAAATATTAAATAGGTTGTTTTTACAATTGACTTTAAAAAATTAAATTATAAATATAAGGAGCCTACCAAGGATAAAACTTAGTAGGCTCCTTATATTTATCATCTATATCCTTATTGATTTGAAGAATGATGTAATTACAATATCAATATATAGTATGAACAGTTGGGTTTTTAATGGGTTGATTTTCCACAAAAGGTATTATTGAGATAAATGATTTGTATACACTATGACATTGCAAAATATCTTTACAAAACTATTTATAAGCTATATAATTAGCATTAAATTGAAATTTTAATATGTATAAGAATCATAAACTTTAGAATTGTATGAGATGGCTAAAGATGCAAATAAGGAGGATAAGAAGGAGGAAAAGAAATGAAAAAAGTTCAATCAACAAATAAATTCAAACTAAACAATGAGGAACATCCTAAGTTGTTTAAGGATATATTCCCGTATTCAGAGATTCCTAAGATTGTTTTTGGAAATGAACATATGCCGATGGCTATTCCTGAGGAAATTTGGATTACGGATACGACATTTAGAGACGGACAACAGGCGATGGATACATATACAGAGGATCAAATAGTTAAAATATTTGATTATTTACACAAACTAGATAATAATTCTGGAATAATAAGACAGACAGAGTTTTTTTTATATACTCAAAAGGATAGAAATGCTGTTAAGAAGTGTTTAGAAAGAGGATATAAATTTCCAGAGGTAACTTCCTGGATAAGAGCTAATAAGGAAGACTTCAAGTTGGTCAAGGATATGGGACTCAAGGAAACGGGTATGCTCATGTCTTGTTCTGATTATCATATATTCAAGAAATTGAACAAAACCAGGCAAGAAGCCATGGATTTATATGTCTCATTGGTAGAAGAAGCCTTAGAAAATGGCATAGCTCCAAGATGTCATCTTGAAGATATAACTAGAGCTGATTTCTTTGGATTTGTAGTACCATTAGTACAAAAATTTATGGAACTTTCTAAAAAGTTTGGTATCAAAGTAAAAATTAGGGCTTGTGATACTTTAGGACTTGGTTTACCGTATTCTGGAACAGAGTTGCCAAGAAGTGTACAACATATTATAAATGGATTAAGAGTTTATGGGGGGGTACCTTCTGAATATCTTGAGTGGCATGGACATAACGATTTTTATAATGTAGTACCCAATGCCACTACAGCATGGCTTCATGGATGCTCAGCTATAAATACATCTCTATTTGGTATTGGCGAGAGAACAGGTAATTGTCCACTTGAAGCAATGATTATAGAATATGGTCAATTAAAAGGAAACGTAAAAAATATGAATCTTAAACTTATAAGTGAAATAGGGCAATACTTCGAAGGTGAATTTGAATATAGTATTCCACCAAGAACACCTTTTGTAGGTAGTGAATTTAATGTTACGAGAGCAGGTATTCATGCCGATGGAATATTAAAGGATGAAGAAATATATAATATATTTGATACTGAAAAAATATTAGGTAGGCCAATAGTTGTGGCAGTGAATGAACACTCGGGACACGCTGGTATAGCAGCTTGGGTTAATACTTATTTTAGATTAAAGGATTTAGACAAGGTAGATAAAAAAGATGCAAGAATTCAAATTATGAAAGAATGGGTAGATAAGCAATACGAGACAGGGAGAAACACTGTAATGAAAAGTGAAGAGTTGGAATTAATTGCAAGAAAAATTATACCAGAGCTAAGTTTAAAATCACAAGACACTGCAGCCTGTTAGTACAGTTAGATATTTTAAGTTTTATTATATATAAAAGATGGAGGGATATAATGGCATATACTGTTGCGCAAAAGATAATTAAGGCTCATTTAGTCAAGGGCGAAATGATAACAGATAGTGAGATTGCAATCAAGATAGATCAAACATTAACTCAAGATTCTACAGGTACAATGGCCTATCTTCAATTTGAAGCCATGGGAATTGATAAAGTCGAAACTAAAAAATCTGTTGCATATATAGACCATAACATTTTACAAACTGGTCCTGAAAATGCTGATGATCATTTATATATACAGACTGTTGCCAAAAAGCATGGCATATATTTTTCTAAACCGGGAAATGGTATTTGTCACCAAGTTCATTTAGAAAGATTCGGAGTTCCAGGAGAAACTTTACTTGGTTCAGATAGCCATACTCCGACTGGTGGAGGAATAGGAATGCTTGCTATAGGGGCAGGTGGACTAGATGTAGCTGTTGCAATGAGTGGTGGAGAATATTATATAACAATGCCTAAAATTGTAAAAGTGAATTTATCAGGAAAGCTTAGCCCTTGGGTTGCAGCTAAGGATATAATACTTGAAGTATTAAGACGTTTAACAGTTAAGGGTGGAGTTAATAAAATATTTGAATATGCAGGCGATGGACTAAAAACTCTAAGCGTACCAGATAGAGCGACTATAACCAATATGGGTGCAGAGCTAGGAGCGACTACATCATTATTTCCTAGTGATGAGATAACCCATAAATTTTTAAAAGCTCAGCATAGGGAAAAAGATTATGTAGAACTTAAAGCAGACGAGGGAGCAGTATACGATGAGGTAGTTGAAATAGATTTAAGTTTAATTGAACCTCTTGTTGCTTGTCCTCATAGTCCTGATAAGGTAGTTCTCGTATCATCACTAAAAGATATAAAGGTAGACCAAGTGTTAATAGGAAGTTGTACTAACTCATCTTATGTTGATATGATGAAAGTGTCAAAAATACTTCTAGGTAAAACTATACCTGAAGATATGTCACTTGCTATTGCACCGGGTTCGAAACAGGTTTTAAATATGCTCTCTAAAAATGGTGGACTTGGAGATATGATTGATGCTGGTGCAAGGATTTTAGAAAGTGCATGTGGTCCATGTATAGGAATGGGTCAAGCACCTTCAACTGGTGCAGTATCTCTTAGAACCTTTAATAGAAACTTTAAAGGTAGATCTGGAACGGTGTCGGCAAATGTTTATATTGTGAGTCCAGAAGTTGCAGTTGCATCGGCACTTACAGGGTATGTAACAGACCCAAGAGAACTAGGGGAAGCTATTAAAGTACCAATGCCAGAGGAATTCTTAATTAACGATAATTTAATAATTAGCCCAGCTGAAGATGGAAAAGATATAGTAGTAAAAAGAGGCCCAAATATAAAGCCATTCCCTAAAGCAAAAGAGTTAATAGGAAATGTGGAAGGGAAAGTTCTTACTAAATTAGAGGATAATATTACAACGGATGATATAATGCCATCTAATGCTAAATTACTTCCATTTAGGTCTAATATTCCATACCTTGCAGAGTTTTGTTTGACCCCTAGTGATGCAGAATTTCCAGCTAAGGCTAAAAAGTATGATGGTGGAATTATAGTAGCAGGTTCAAACTATGGTCAAGGTTCAAGTAGAGAACATGCGGCACTAGCGCCACTTTACTTGGGTGTTAAGGTCGTTCTTACAAAATCTTTTGCAAGAATTCATAAAGCTAATTTAATTAATAATGCTATAATACCATTGGTATTTAAAGACGTTAAAGATTATGAAGATATAGCTGTGATGGATGAATTAGTCATTGAAGATGCTGCGAAGCAGATTAATAAAGGTATTGTTATTGTAAAGAATATAACAAAAGGATCTGAATATAAAACTCTACCTGAAGTAACAGAAAGAGAAAAAGAGATGCTTATACATGGTGGATTAATAAATCTTATGAAAAACAAGAGAAAAGGAGTGGTTTAGAACTATGGAACATAATATTACACTAATACCGGGTGATGGGATTGGACCAGAAGTAACCTCAGCTACTGTTAAAATACTAGAAAGAAGTGGAGTTAAAATTAATTGGGAAACGGTTCGTATGGGTGCAGAAGTTATAGAGGAGTTTGGTACTCCTATGCCTCCCTATGTTTTAGAAAGCATTAAAAAGAATAAAGTTGCACTTAAGGGACCTGTAACTACACCAGTTGGTAAAGGATTTAAAAGTGTAAATGTTACATTAAGGCAGGAATTAAATCTTTATGCTAATATTAGACCTATAAAAACGCATGTTGGGGTTCCATCAAAGTTTGTCGATGTAGATCTAATAATAGTAAGAGAAAACAGTGAAGATTTATACGCAGGAATAGAACATATGATTACAGATGATATTGCTGAGAGCATAAAGATTATAAGTAAAAAAGCCAGTGATAGAATAGTAGAATATGCTTTTAAACTAGCAAAAGAACAGAATAGAAAAGAAGTAATAGCTGTTCACAAAGCAAATATTATGAAGCTCTCGGATGGACTATTCTTAAGATGTGCAAGAAATATTGCGGAGGCGCACAAAGATATAGCCTTTGGTGATGTTATAGTTGATGCTATGAGCATGAAACTTGTTATGAATCCAGAAAAATATGATGTCCTTGTAATGCCTAACCTATACGGGGACATACTCTCTGATATGGCAGCAGGTCTAGTTGGTGGACTAGGACTAGTTCCAGGAGCAAACATTGGAGAAGAAGGTGCAGTGTTTGAGCCAGCTCATGGATCTGCTCCAGATATAGCGGGTAAGAATATTGCAAATCCTACAGCTTGTATTCTATCTAGTGTTATGATGCTAAGATTTATAGGAGAGGTAGACGCGGCAGATAAAATAGAGAATGCTGTGGAAGCTGTTTTAAAAGAAGGAAAATACTTAACTTGTGATTTAGGCGGTAATACTGGAACTCGTGAATTTACTGAAGTTGTTATTGAAAAAATGGCAAAATGAGAGTAAATAAGCTTCTTAGTAATTATGGCATTTGTTCAAGGACTGACGTCAATAGACTTATAGAGAAAAATAGAATAATGGTAAATGGTAAGTTATGCAGACCTGGGCAGTGGGTAGAAATCGAGGATGATATTCTTATTGATAATGAGAATATTTCAGTGAGAAAGAAGATTTATATTGCACTAAATAAACCAGTAGGAATTACTTGCACTGCAGCAAAATCAGTGGAAAGCAATATAATTAATTTCATGAACTATCCAGAATACATATTTCCGGTTGGTAGATTGGACAAAGCATCTCAAGGGTTAATATTTATGACTAATGATGGTGACTGGGCAAATAATATTTTAGAATCCAAAAATGAACATGAGAAAGAATATATAGTAACTGTGAACAAGCCTTTTGATGACCTCTTTATTGAAGGTATGTCAAAAGGTGTTCAAGTTTGTAGGGTTAAAACAAGGCCTTGCAGAGTGAGTAGATTATCAGGTGATACTTTTAATATTATTCTAACTCAAGGATTAAATAAACAAATTCGCAGAATGAGCAAAACTTTTGGATATACAGTTGTAAAATTAGAACGGATTCGGATTATCAATATAAAAATCGATGGGATGGATGTTGGGTCGTGGCGACACCTTACGGAAAATGAGGTTATAGAATTAAGTAATAGATAAAGGGTCTCTTAGCGATACTAAGGGACCCTTTTTTTAATGAAAGCTATTCAATTATTTGTTCTTAAAAGTTAAGCAGTCAGTCTCTGAGTAGAGATTTACATTCTCTCCATTAACTTCTATAGTTTTAGCAATACAGAGCTCATTAGAGTTATATGTGCAAGTGCCTACATTACAAGTGATTGCGTCGCATTCATCACCTTTATGATTTATGTTATTTGTAAGATCGCTATAAACCTTAACATCTAAAAATGAAGCACAACAAGTGTCAGAATCTTTTTTTGCGCTTTTTCCACCAACATTTATTACGTTAGCAAAACATGTGTTTTCATTATTATGGGAGCAATTTGCAACACCACAGTTGATTTTTGACATTATATCTCCTCCTTAATGTATCTACTAAGAAGTTTAACCAAAAATAAAAGAAATTATTTATAATAAAGGGTTTAAATTCTTTGTGGAAAAATTAATTTGAAGATGAATTTTAAATTAATTTCAAACTTCAGTGCTTTTAGGCTGCTGAATGTGATATAATAAAAATAATGTAGTAAAAATAAACATGTGTGTTCTAGAGAAAATTGAGTTGTTAATAAAAAATCAGGGAAATATTAAAGTTATACATAATTTTAAATTCCTTATAAGGCAGATTAAAAAAATAGGCTAGCATGCTGACTGGTTATTTTTTTGAAGATGCCTAAATAGAAGAAAGAGGTGTCCTATCATAAAAAACGAAAATGAAAATAAAACAGAAACTACTAAAGTTGAAATTAAATTAAACAAATACCAAACGCTTGAAGAAATTACTTTTTTAAAAATAGTTAAAAAAGATGGAACAACCATTGACTGTAAAATAGATACAGAAGATTTACAAAGGGTATTAGAAAAAGGTCGTTGGTTTGCAGAGTGGAATAAAGATTTTAATAATTTCTTAGCACAGAATCTAGGTAGTTATTATATTGAAGAAAAGAAATATAGAAGAAAGCAAAGTTTGCAGTCATTTATATTAGATGTTCATCCAAAAGCACCTGTAAGACATATTAATGGAGACACTCTAGACAATAGAAAATGCAACTTAGAAGTATATGATCAAAATACAATTAATAGTTATGAAGAATTAGATGAAGATTCCGTTGCTGTAATATTAAGAGATAGATATGGTAAAGAAAAATCAAGGACTATAATTGATAAAGAAGATGTAAATAGAGTAATCAATAATGGTTATGCATGGGTTTTATTTAAGAAAGATACAGAACCTTATGCTGTAGCAAATACTCCAGGAGGAAAAATTTATTTAAATAGATTTATAATGGGTACAACTGAAGATATGGTTACACATCCTATAAATCTCAATACATTAGACAATAGAAAAGCCAATTTAGAAAATAAGAATGCTAATGTAGAAGATGTTAAATTAAATGAAGAAACAGAAAGTTAATAAAAATTAAAAAAGTCAGTATAGCACTATCTGCTATATTGACTTTTTATTTTTTTAATTTAGGATTTGGATCAATTTTAATTTGAAATTGATTTGTTTTACCCATAATATAAGCTAGC
>DHIM01000182.1:9543-30636 GCA_002403785.1 Clostridium sp. UBA4746 | reverse complement strand
ACCCATAATATAAGCTAGCTTAATTATAGACTTTTCGTCAGCAGTCATTTCTCTCTTAAACATTTTTTCGAATTGATTCATTAAGTTATAAAAGTCTATTTTGTAATTTTGAGTATTGGATCTGTTTAACAATGTATGTTTATAATGACTATATACGTTAGTTTTAATTTCTTTATTATAAATTTTTTTAAAAACCTCTGCGGTGTAGTAAGCATCATTTAAAGCATTATGGAACTTATTTTCAATAGGTACACCTAGTAACTCAGTCGCGTTACTTAGTCCAATATTAATTCCTTTTTTGCAATTAAGTGAGGTAGATGCATAGGATTGGATATTAATATATTCTGTGGGAACGATTAATGTATCTAATTCATAATATTCTATATTCCGAAATAATTCTTTTATATCTGCGACTCCCCATACGCATAGTACACTTTTATCAGCTTTGATGAATTTTAAGAAGTTTTCATACATTTCTTTGAAAGATTTACCTTTTTCTAATTCATCCATTGTTATTCCAGTAAGTTCTTTAACAAAGGGATTAAGCGTAGGATATATTTGAGGTTTTACTAATATATCTAGAGTACCAATCATATCTAGATTGTCATTTAGTTTTACAGCACCTATCTGAATAATTTCAAAAGGACATTTGGGGTTTATTGTATTCTTAGCTTCCTTTGAGAAATTGTAGCCTTGGTTAAATTCTAAATCAAATACTATATAATTCATTTAACTACCTCTAAACATATTTTATATTATAGTATATTACTATATATCACGTATTATATCATTTATGGTAATAAAAAACACCTTCACTGTTACGGCTTAAATAACAAAAAATTGAACATTGTATATAAAGTGGTTTATAATAAAGATAGTGTGGATATTTAATTTCTAGAGAAATTTTAGCATATCCAGCTAATGCTGATATTAGTAGTGGAATAATTATTGATAAAAGAAATAAAGAAACTGGGTAAGACTCAGTAAATTATTTAACATATGAGAGGAAGTTTTATATATGGGAAAAATTTTAGTTTTAGCAGAGAAACCTTCCGTCGGTCGTGAACTTGCAAAAGTTTTAAATTGCACACAAGGTGGAAATGGATATTTAATGGGATCAAAATATATTGTCACTTGGGCATTGGGGCATCTTGTTACCCTTGCAGATCCAGAGGCATATGATGAAAAATATAAAAGTTGGAAAATAGAAGATCTTCCTATGCTACCGAAGGATTTAAAATTGGTAGTTATTAAAGAAACGTCAAAGCAATATGGAATAGTGAGGGAACTGCTTAAAAAAAGTGATGTAGATGAACTTGTTATTGCCACAGATTCAGGGCGTGAAGGGGAACTAGTAGCACGCTGGATCATTCAAAAGGCGGGTTTTAGAAAGCCTATAAAGAGGTTATGGATCTCATCTCAAACTGAAAAAGCAATAAAAGATGGATTTGCAAATCTTAAACCTGGAAGAGATTATGAAAATTTATTTTGGGCAGCGCAATCTAGAGCACAAGCAGACTGGCTAATAGGCCTCAACGTCACTAGGGCCTTAACTTGTAAATATAATGCCCAATTATCAGCAGGAAGAGTTCAAACACCAACCTTAGCACTTATTATTGAAAGAGAGAATGAAATAAAGAAATTCATTCCAAAAGATTACTGGACAGTAAATGGTAAGGCAAATAATTTTACAGTTCATTGGTCAAGTAAAAATGGTGATACGCGTACATTTGACAAGCAAAAGGCAGAAACCATTGCTGCTAAAGTGAATAATCAAATGGGTACTGTTGTTCAACTAAATAAAGCTTCCAAAAGAGAGCTTCCTCCACTTGCATATGATTTAACAGAGCTTCAAAGAGATGCAAATAGGAAATTTGGATATTCTGCAAAGCAAACTCTTAATTTAATGCAGAAATTATATGAAAGTCACAAGTTATTATCTTATCCAAGAACAGACTCTAGGTACATTACTACAGATATAGTAGCTACACTAATGGATAGATTAAAGAGTATAGCCATAGGACCATATGAGAAAGCTGCTAGAAATATAATAAAAGGTAGAATTCATACTACAAATAGACTTGTGGATAATAGCAAGGTAACGGATCATCATGCGATAATCCCTACTGAGCAGCATGTTGATTTATCAAGCTTAAACAAAGAAGAGAAGAATATTTATGACCTAGTTGTAAAAAGATTCTTAGAAGTCTTAAGTCCCGCTTTTGAGTATGAGCAAACCACTGTAGTTATAGATGTTAAGGGTGAAAGTTTCTCTGCAAAAGGGAAAATAGTTAAATCAAAGGGGTGGAAAGAAATAAGCAGTTCAAGTGAAAATGAAGAAAAGGATCAGTCACTTCCACCAATAAATAAGGGGGACGCTGTTAAACTTACTTTGGTTAGATCTGTGAATGAAAAAACAAAGCCACCAGCTAGATTTAATGAAGCTACGCTACTTACAGCGATGGAGCATCCAGGGAAAAATATAGAGGATGAGAGTTTAAGGGAAGCACTGGATAATACCTCAGGACTTGGAACTCCAGCTACTCGCGCAGATGTAATTGAAAAACTATTTAACACTTTTTATATGGAGAGAAAAGGCAAGGATATTCATCCTACCTCAAAGGGAATACAGTTAATAGGCTTAGTTCCACAAGATCTAAAATCACCTGAGCTTACTGCTAAGTGGGAAAAACAGCTTCAACTTATAGGTAAAGGAAAAGCTAATTCTATGAATTTTGTAAAAGATATGAGGGAATATGCATCAAAGCTTGTAGGTAACGTTGTAGCCTCTACAGCTGCATATAAACATGATAATGCCACAAGGGTAAAATGCCCTGATTGTGGTAAGTATCTACTTGAAGTTAGCGGTAAGAGGGGTAAAATGCTAGTTTGTTCAGATAGAGACTGTGGATATCGTAAGGGAGTTTCACAAATTTCTAATGCGCGTTGTCCTACTTGTCATAAGAAAATGGAGATTAGAGGCGACGGAGATAGTAAAATTTTTGTCTGTGGTTGCGGCTATAGAGAAAAACTTTCAGCCTTTAACAAACGTCGAGATACTGAAAAAAGTGCTTTAAATAAAAAGGATGTAAGTAGATTCTTAAATCAGCAGAATAATAAAGATGAACCTATAAATTCTGCTATGGCAGATGCTTTTGCAAAACTTAATTTAAAAAAATAAGAAAATAACACAATGTATAAAATTTTAATTATACGTTGTGTTATTTTTATTCTTTAAACAAATCTTAAATTGTTACACCTAAGGCAATAGCAATTCCTTATAAAAAGAGGGCTAATAGCTAGATAATTATTTAGGCTGGTAGCTTATTTTTTATAATTTTTTATTTATGTATAATGTAATTAATTAATTTCATAAAATGAATTGAGAGGTGCATTTACAATGGAAGAAATAATCGTTATGAATTTAGATGAATTCAATATTAAAACCTGTATTAACAAATTAAGAGATTTGAGGATAGAACGATTAATTATTAACCGTCAGTTGAATGAACTTATAGTTGAATATAAGGACCTAAATATAAAATACAAATATATGGATGAATAGCACTTTTGATTACGTTTGCTCTTTTCATTCAGGTATGAAGGGTCAAGTCGTAGTAAAGTAGTAACTCTCCCAGAATATTTCTTATTTTGAAAAGTCTGCCTTGTATTAAAATATAATAAAAAGTTTTATAATGGACAGTAGTTAATTCTACTGTTTTTTATATATTTCCACTGTATCTAATAATAAACGAATGTAACGCAACTGTAATTGAATTATATTTACATTGAGGCTTTTCCCATTCATGATAATTAATATTATATTGAATGGTTTTTTGCTGTTTATTTATATCTATTCTTAACGTATAATTTTACGCTTTGATGCCTATACCCCAATATTTGGATAGACTTGTGATATAATATATCATGTTACTATTCTTCATGGGAGGACAAATAATATATGATAGGTACATTACTTTTAGATAGATATGAGTTATTAGAGAATATTGGCGAAGGTGGCATGGGAACCGTTTATAAAGCAAAGTGCCACTTATTAAATAGATTTGTCGCTGTAAAGATATTAAAAACAGAGTTAAGTAATGATGAAGAGTTTATTGCAAGGTTTAAAAGAGAAGCTACTTCAATTGCAAAATTGTCACATCAAAACATAGTTAATGTTTATGATGTTGGTGCAGAAAATAATATTAATTTTATAGTTATGGAATATATTAATGGAAAAACATTAAAGCAAGTAATAAAGGAAAATGGCAGACTTAGCTCTGAGAAGACTTTAAATATAGTTTTGCAAATAACTGAAGCATTGGAATGTGCTCATAAAAACAATATAATTCATCGAGATATAAAACCAGATAACATTATGATAACGGAAGAAAATATAGCTAAGGTTATGGATTTTGGAATAGCTAAAGTTGCGGATTCAAGAACCTTAACTAATTCTAGCAAAGTTATGGGCAGTGTACGCTATTTTTCTCCAGAACAAGCAAAAGGAAAGTTTGTGGATTGTAGAACAGACATATATTCCTTAGGTATTGTAATGTATGAAATGGTGACTGGAAAAGTACCTTATAATGCAGAAAGTGCTATTACCATAGCTATGATGCATATCCAGGAAACTGTTACCGCGCCCAAAGAAATCATTACTGATATACCTGAAAATATAAACCAGGTAATCTTGAAGGCAATGCAAAAGGAAACTATTAATAGATACCAAACGGCTAAGGAAATGGCAGATATTTTAAGCGTAATTAAGGCAAAGCCTAATTATATAGTTGAAGTAAATAATGGCCTAGATGATGCTACGAATATTATGGCCGAAGTAAAGGTTTCTGATACAAGAGATGATTTTACAACGGTTATGAGTAAGGCAGCAGTTGCTGAACAAATAATAAATAAAAAAGATAGAGTAGTACTCCCCGTAAATAAAAAGCTTAGTAAGAATAAAAAGGCAATGATAATTATTGTATCAATTACTTTTGTTATGATTGCTGGAGTTTTAGGGAGCTTTTTTTCCAAGGGGACGTCTAGTAATGCACCAACTCCCGTTGCAAAAACTATCGTTCCCAAAACAAGTGAAAAATTACCGGTAACGGAAAAGAAATCTGTTACAAAGCATACTGGTGCTACAGGAGCAACTGGAGTTACTAGTATAAAAGGAACAAATGGAACTGCGCCTGCAAAAGGATCAACAGCAGGAACAAATGGAACTACGCCTGCAACAGAATCAGTAGGAGGAACAATTGGAACTACGCCAGCGACAGGATCAACAGGAGGAACAACTGGAACTACGCCAGCAACAGGATCTGCAGGAGGAACAACTGGAACTACTCCAGTAACAGGATCTGCAGGAGGTGCAAATGGGACTATGCCTGCAACAGGATCAACAGGAGATACAAATGGAACTACGCCTGCATCAGGATCAACAGGAGGAACAAAGGGAACTACTCCAGCAACAGGATCAACAGGAGGTATAAAGGGAACTACACCTGCATCAGGGTCTGCAGGTGGAACAAAGGGAACTACACCTGCAGGAGGAACAACTGGAACTACGCCAACATCAGGAGCTGCAGGAGGAGCAACAGGTAACTAGTTAGCGATAATGTATAAGGGAGATAACCACACAGATAATTTGAATAAGGTTGAATTTATAACCATAAGTTATGGAAAAATTAGAATATTTGGTTAGATAATTATGAGTGTAATCAGACAGATTCTGATGTTTGAACCTTCATTACGAGTAATTAAGACATAATATTACAAAATATCCAGTAATAAAAAATGCAAAAACCTCATTTAGATGATAGTATAGGTATACAAAGTGAAAAACCTGCTTTGTATATTAAAATTAGGAAGGTGAGGTACAAAAGATGAAGAAAACTTTAAGAGCATTAATATTAACTTTAGGTATTTTAGTAACAACAGGAATAAGTTCAGCGGTGTACGCACAAGATTGTAATACTACCAATTACACAATTAATTCAGGAGACAGTTTACAGCAGATATGTGCAAAGTATGGGATTGCAGTTCCAAAGGGTGCGACTGTTAAATCTCAGATAATAACTCTTGGCAATACAACTCCTACAAAAGCGGCACCTGCAAAGGCAGCCCCTACAAAGGCAGTACCTACAAAGACGGCAGCTACAAAAGCATCACCTGCAAAAGCAACTACTACCAAGGCAACAACAGCAAATAACAAATTAGAAAAAGAAGTAGTAACATTAGTTAATAAAGAAAGAGCAAAACAAGGACTAGCTTCATTAAAAGATAATTCGCAGCTTTCAAATGTAGCTAGAACTAAGTCAGAGGATATGGCAAATAAGAACTATTTTTCTCATACATCACCAACTTATGGATCACCTTTTGACATGATGAAACAGTTTGGCATAACATATACAGCAGCTGGTGAAAACATAGCAATGGGTCAGCAAACTGCGACTTCAGTAATGACTTCTTGGATGAATTCTCCGGGACACAAAGCTAATATTTTAAGTAAAGATTTTACTGAAATAGGAGTTGGAGTAGCAAAAAATGAAAGTGGAACTATTTATTGGACTCAGGATTTTATAGGAAAATAAATAATTAAATATGAATCTGTGTTCCCAAGTATTGGATTTTACAATATAGGGAACACAGATTTTTTTTGTTATATAAAATATTGCTTAATAGGTAATAATAGTATTTATTTATAGCAAAATTTGCATTAAGTTAATATATCATTATATAAAATGTATGTTACACTTAGAAACATGATATGGAAAATGATAATAAGATTTAAAGAATTCCACAATATTATATAAGTAAATATGAATTAAAGTGGTAAGTAAGGAGTTTATTTTGGGTTTTGAAGGATCACAATAATTTAGAGAGAGTAAGTGATTGAATGAAATTTTTAGAAAACTTAGAAAATGGAAGCATAAGTATTAAAAAAATGGGAATTGTTAAAGCTCTATTTGTAATGTTTCTATCAATTTTATTGGAAGGATTTGGACAAGTTCCAGTAGAGATTACAAATTTATTCTCTGGGAAATATGAAAAAGCAGTTCCATATGTAATTTTTGTTTTTGGTGTATTGGTTAAATATTATGTTGTTATCATTTTACTTAAATGGCTTAGTAATAATAAAGTAAATGAGCAAAAACCTAAACAATACTTAAGTTTGACGAGTTTTGCTCATGCGGCTCTTATGATTATTGCCTTTCGTCTAATATTTGATAACAGTTTAACTTTATGGATAAGTACAATATCTATGCCTAAGTTTATAATGGAAACAGTTGATGAATTACCTATTTCACCAATTATATCAATATTTAGTGTTATTATTGTAGCACCTATATATGAGGAAATTATTTTTAGAGGGGTATTATTAAGAGGAATGGCTAAAAAAATAAATCCTAATATAGCGATTGTAGTATCAGCATTATTGTTTGCCATAGTGCATATGAATATCCCTCAAGGGATTAACGCTTTTTTTCTAGGATTGGTTGTTGGATTTATATATTTAAGATCAGGATCAATATATTTAAGTATATTTGCACATTTGGTAAATAATCTTCTGGCACTTTCGGTAACTTCGTTGTTTTCATCAATAGGAGGAAAGTATGCTACAGAAATTCATGGGATATTTTTAATTATAGGAGTTGTACTTTTAGTCATAGTTTGTAGTGGAAATAACCAAAATAAAATTAAGAATAAACCAGAGATATATAAGGAATTTATAGAAATATAGATATTATTATCTTGTCAAAAGGGAAAATTCACAATGTATACAAAAAACCTCTAACGGTATTAATATGTTGGAGGTTTTTTTAAATATACTAAAAATATTATTTTGTTATATAATTAATTATCTTAATTCATATAATTAAAACATAATTTAATTATTTATGTTAAAAGAAAAAAAGTTGGGTAAAATTAATTATAAACAGATTTTTATAGCTATTTCGTAAAATTTAAGAAAATTTTAAGGTAATATTAATCAATACTTAATAATAATGGAGTACAATAAATGTATTAACAAGGTTATATTAGATAGGAGTGACTATTATGCCTACTATAAATATGCTGTCATCAGCAGACAAAATTAAAGGCCAAGGGGTAGGGTCAGCTTACTTAGAACAAGTAAATTTAGTCCAAAATGGATTAGATAAAGAATATAAAGTCGTAATAAACAAAAGAGAAAGAACTGAAATAATGCATTATCATACTATTGATTTGAAGCATTATTTAAGTATACCTTTTGCTAAAAGAAAAGGCGTAACAGTGGGTTATGTACATTTTTTGCCTGAGACAGTTGAAGGAAGCATTAAGTTGCCGAATGTAATTAAGAAAGTTTTTTATAGATATATAATAAGTTTTTATAGAAGTATGGATTACTTAGTTACAGTTAATCCTAACTTTATACCTAAACTTGAAGCATACAACATTGATAAAAAGAAAATTACGTATATTCCTAATTATGTTTCAAATGAAAAATTTTATAATCTCTCAAATGAGGATAAATATAAAGCAAAGGAAAAATTCAAAATTGCAAAGGATGCCTTTGTTGTGCTTGGAGTAGGTCAAATACAAACAAGGAAAGGTGTCATTGATTTTATTAATATAGCAAAAAAACTTCCTGAAGTACAATTTATTTGGGCTGGTGGGTTTTCGTTTGGGAATATTACTGATGGATACAAGGAATTAAAAAGCGAAATGGATAACGCACCAAAAAATATATTATTTACAGGAATAGTTGAAAGAGATTTGATGAATGATATATATAATGTATCGGATGTTCTTTTCATGCCATCTTATAATGAACTTTTTCCTATGTCAATACTCGAAGCAATGAATACCTATACTCCGATATTATTAAGAGACTTAGAATTATACGAGGACATATTATTTGATTATTATTTAAAAAAACATGATAATGAAGGTTTTATGGGCGCTATAGAAAAATTAAAAAATGATTCAAGTTATTACGAACATGCTAAAGAAAAAGCTATAAGAGGACATAATTTCTACTCAAAAGAAAGTGTACTTGATATGTGGAAAATTTTTTACAAAAAGGTATGGCGATCTTAAGGGTAGGTAAATTAACACATAAGTTTTTGTTTTTTGCATCTGATAATATAATGGCTGCTATATTATTATGGAGATTAATTACATTTTGCTCCTGTATAATCTTTGGTTTTTATGCGTTTATGAAAGATTAAGTAAAAACAATTAATGCATATTAAATAAGAGAATTTTTAAGAAAATTATAGTATTTAAAGGGGATTGATTATGAATATTGGAATTTTTACTGATACTTATTATCCGCAAGTAAGTGGTGTAGTTACTTCAACTATGATACTGAGAAGTGAATTAATTAGACTTGGACATAATGTAACCATAATTACAGTTACACACCCGGATGTAGAGGAACAGGAAGGTATTATTAGATTGCCAAGTTTACCATTTTTCTTTTTACCATCTCAAAGAGTTGGGATGATATATTCACATAAAATTATGAATAAGATAAAAAAATTAGACTTAGATATAATACACACACAAACGGAGTTTAGTATAGGTATATTTGGGAGAATAGTTGCAAAAAGGTTAGACATTCCTGTAGTTCACACTTATCATACTATGTATGAGGATTATATTCATTATGTATCACGTGGCATAATGCTTAAGCCAGCTTCTCAATTTGCGAAGAAGGTAAGTAAACTATATTGTAGAGATTGTAGTGCTATAATAGTACCAACAATAAAGGTGAGAGAAGCATTGGAGCAATATGGTTTAAGAAGACATATAGATGTGATACCTACTGGTGTTAATATCGAACCATTTGAGAAAAGTAATTATGATGAACAACTTATCAAAGACGAAAAGAAATGTTTTGGAATAAATGAAAATGAACCAGTTATATTATTTATTGGGCGTATTGCAAAAGAAAAAAGCATAGATGTAATTATTAATAGTATGAATGAATTAATAAAGAAAATACCGAATTGTAAATTGCTCATTGTAGGTGATGGGCCTGAGCGTGAAAATTTAGAAGAGTTAACTAATAATCTTGCAATTTCAAAATCTGTAGTGTTTGCTGGTGAGAAACCTTGGGCGGAGATAGGCAAATATTATCAAATGGGAGACGTGTTTGTAGGTGCTTCGCTAACGGAAACGCAAGGATTAACTTTTGCTGAAGCTATGGCAGCACAAATACCTGTGGTAGCAAAATATGATAAAAATTTAGATGGTATAATTGAGGATAAAATTAACGGTAGAGTTTTTTATAAAGATGAAGATTTAGCTGGAATATTATACGGAATTTTGATGGATAAAAAAGAACGCGATGTAATGGTGGAAAATGCTTATGATGGAATAGAATCATTATCATCTAAACATTTTGGAGAAAATGTTGAAAAAATTTATATGGAAGTTGAAAAACAAAATTATATGTTAGAGAATCAAAAAGTAACATAATAAATTTATAAGAAGAGAGTTGTAAAACAATTATCTTCTTTTTTTTTATCTTTTTTTTATATATTTATCCTATAATATTTATTTGTTTGGTACAATTAAATAAATACAAAAGAAATGGGGTTGATTAAAATGAAAATACTTTATTATGATTGTTTTTCTGGTATCAGTGGAGATATGAATTTAGGGGCATTGCTAGATTTAGGTATAGAAAAAGAATATTTAATAGAGGAATTAAGCAAGCTAAATCTAGATGGATATGAAATAAAAGTATCGAGAGGTATCAGAAAAGGTATAGAGGGCACTAAGGTAGATGTAAATCTACATCAGCATCATCATGAGCATCTTCATAATGATGTTGAAGAGGGACACTCTATTGGACATATAGGGGATAATCATAACCACCATGAACATCGGAATCTTAAAGATATAGAGGGAATTATAGAGGGCAGTGATTTAAAATCTAAAATAAAAGAACTAAGTATGGAAATGTTTATGAAGGTTGCAAGGGCTGAGGCAAAGGTTCATGGGAAACCATTATACGAAATTCACTTTCATGAGGTAGGTGCTATGGACTCCATTGTAGATATAGTAGGGGCTGCTATTTGCTTAAATTATTTAAATGTTGATAAGATAATGAGCTCCTCTGTGGAACTCGGTGGTGGTTTCGTTAAGTGTGCTCATGGACTTATACCAGTACCAGCACCTGCTACAGTTGAAATATTAAAGGGGATTCCGGTAAAATTTGGAGCTGTTCCATTTGAAACCACAACACCTACAGGAGCAGCAATCCTCGCAGCGAATGTGGATGAATTCAAAGATGACAATAATTTTATTGTCAATAAGATTGGATATGGGATAGGTAACAGAGATACTGAGATTCCTAATGTACTAAGAGTTATGTTAGTAGAACAAGGAAATAAGAAAGTAAAACATATAAATAAATCGGAGCAAGTGGATAAAGATGAATATGATAATGAGATATATGAACATATCATTGAATGTAATATAGATGACATGAATTCAGAGTTATATGAATTCATTATCGATAAGCTTTTTTATGAGGGCGCTTTGGATGTATATTTGACTCCAATCGTAATGAAAAAAGGAAGACCAAGCATAAAAATAAGTGTTTTATGTAATGATGAAAAGGTGGAAAAGATAAAAGAAATATTATTTAGAGAAACTACTACCTTTGGGGTAAGAAGTTTTAAAGTGAATAAGACAAAACTCCAAAGAAAATTTATTAAAGTAAGCACTAGTCATGGTGTGGTTACAGTGAAAGAGGCTTACTACAAAGGTGAAAAAATAAAAAGCAAGTTAGAGTATGAGGAATGTAAAGAAATTGCTCAAAGTACGGGAATTCCTATAAGAGAGGTATATAAGCAATTAAGAAACGAAATATAAAATCAGGCATAGTGGGATAAAAAACTGGATACTTAAATTGAAAAGGGTGGTGAATATATGAATTCAAAAGAAATGAAAATATTTCTTAAGTCTATTAAAAATGGTGATATATCCATTGAAGATGGTATCGATAAATTAAAAGATTTCTCATATTCAGATTTAGGATTTGCAAAAATAGATAATCATAGGGAACTTAGGGTTGGGTATCCAGAGGTAATATATTGTGAAGGTAAAACGGTGGAGCAAATAAAGGATATTGTTAGTTTAATGATTACGAAGGATGTAAACATTCTTGGAACAAGGGCGTCTAGGATAATGTATGATGGTGTGAAGGAAGTATGCGATGACGCCGAGTATAATGAACTTGCAAGAACAATTGTAATTAAGAAGAAGGAAGTTGAGATTCAAAGTACATATATTGCATTAGTAACCGGAGGAACTTCTGATATACCGGTTGCAGAAGAAGCGGCTATTACAGCTGAAATTTTTGGAAATAAGGTTGAAAGAATTTATGATGTAGGGGTAGCGGGTATTCACAGGTTATTTGAAAACCTGGATGTTATAAGACGCGCTAGGGTAGTTATTACTGTGGCGGGAATGGAAGGCGCTTTAACAAGTGTTGTTGGAGGCTTAGTGGATAAACCAGTTATAGCTGTTCCA
This sequence comes from Clostridium sp. UBA4746, assembly GCA_002403785.1. Classification (GTDB taxonomy): domain Bacteria; phylum Bacillota; class Clostridia; order Clostridiales; family Clostridiaceae; genus Clostridium_AD. Next base: position 18,102 of record DHIM01000182.1, on the reverse strand, counting down.
ACTAGCATAGGTTATGGAGCTAATTTTAAAGGACTTTCTGCACTATTAAGCATGTTAAATAGTTGTTCTAGTGGAGTTAGTGTTGTTAATATTGATAACGGCTTTGGAGCAGGATATTTAGCAAGTATTATTAACAAATTATAATCATTAAGGCTCAGTATGTAGCATGTTCTAATAGTAGATTATTCATTAACAGAATCTGAATTTTTCTTTACATAAACTAAAATTCTGTAAAACTCATTATATACTATCTGCCACACTGCTAAATGCCATATCTTCATGGATTGTTCAAAAAAGTAGTATGAAATTTTTCCGGAGTGACTTGCAATAAGAAACGAAAATCTATTGAAATTCCATTTAGAAATTCTTCTTTTGAAAATCTAAAATTTTTGTAAGACTGCCAGGATGGCAGTCTAGTGAACCTGAGCCAAGACGGCGAATGTAAGCGTTAGAGAATTTTAGATTTGCAAAAGATTAGAATTCTTATGAAATTTTTTGTTTTGAGTTCTGTTGCAACGCACGAAGGGGAAAACCCATACTTATTATGATATAGAATCGCCATTGTAGACACTCTCATAAACTTTAAGAGTACTACGAGCAGTATTTTGCCATGAAAATTCTTTAGCTCTTATTAATGCCTTTGAACTAAGTTCTGATCTTAAATTTTCGTTACTTAACAAATTTCCTATAGCTTGAGATATTTCTGAGATATCATAGGGATTTATTAAAATTCCACCATCACCAACTACTTCTGGAATAGATGTAAGATTAGAAGCTATTACGGGGGTGCCACAATTCATTGCCTCTAGTGGAGGTAGTCCAAAACCTTCGTAAAAAGATGGATATATGAAAGTATCGCAGCAATTATAGAAAATAGGTAAATGATCCTCAGGTACATAACCGGTAAAAATAACATGAGATTCTATTTTTAATTCATTTGTAAGTTTTACTAACTTTTGACTAGGGTCCTTATAGTCACCTACAATAACTAAATCATACTTTTTATTTAAATCATTATATATTTTAGCAAAAGCAGTTATCGCAGATGCTACATTCTTTCTTTCACTGAAACCACCTAGGTAGAGTAAAAATGGATTTGTTAAATTATATGCTTTCTCTAGAAAGTTTTTACAATGAACTTTATCTAAAGGCATATATTTTTTATCCGCAGCCAAAGGAGTTACAAAAATCTTAGACTCATCTATTGGAAAAAATTTAAGAATATCTCTCTTTGAAAATTCGGATACGGTTATTATCCCATCTGAACCATCTATAATTATTGGCATCTCTTTTAAAAACTTAAGCAAATACCCTTTGCCAACTGTCTCGGGCATAACGTATGGAATTAAATCATGTATAGTGACAACTTTTTTGCAAGTTATTTCCTGCGAAAAACCTATACCGTTTTGTGGCATATGATATACGTCTATGTTTTCTTTTAAAATACTTTCTGGGAAATAGTAATCCTCAAAGAACCTTTGGTGTTTTTTAGAGGTCATTACTACTTTGCAGTTTTCTTTCTTTATACTTTGATAATTATTACCTGACCAAAAAACATGGTAGTTATTAACGATATCTATGTTAATTAAATTCTTAAGTACGTTTTCTGTATAAGTTCCTATACCAGTGCCACTATATAAATTGATGCCCCTAGCATCAATTGCAATCTTCATAGGTTCCACTCCTTAAAATTATTAGAAAAACCTTATACTCATCAAAAAAAATCATTGAAAAGATAACATATATTAATATATTATTTTAACTTGAAATGTGTGCCACTAGAACAAATATAATTAAGCACAAATTATTCAGGAAGTTCATATATTGCAATAGAACAATATTTCGGAGGCACGTATTTGGAAATCCAGGAATTAAAGGAGATAGTAAAGGATAATTATTCTCTTTGTATTAAGAATATAGAAAAAATAAAAAATGTTTACAAAATAGAGACTGAAAATAGAATATATTGCTTGAAAATTATTAATTATGAGTTTAAGCATTTTTTATTTATTATTGGTGTTATAAAACATTTACAGGGTAATGGTTTTGAAAATATACCAGAAATTATTGAAACTATTTATAGTAAGGAGTATATAACGCTAGAGAATAAATATGCTTATTTAACACCATGGGTAGATGCAAGGGAATGCGATTATGATAATCCAGAAGAAATAAAATTATGTACCTCGAAACTTGCGCAGCTGCATAAAAAAAGTCTGAATTTTAAGGTTACACCTGACATGAAGCCTAGAATAGCATGGCTTAAATGGATAGAAACTTTTAAAACGAGAGAAAAGGAAATCTTGGATTTCAAAAGAAGGATAAATGAAAAAGAATGTATTACAGAGTTTGATAAAAATTATTTAAAAATAATGGAGGGTGAGCTCGCAAGGAGTAACAAATCAATATACAATTTATGTGAAAGTGAGTATATAAATAAGATGAAAGAGGAAATTAAACATAGGGGATTCTGCCATCATGATTATGCCCATCATAATGTATTGATGGAAAAGGGTGGAGGAATCAGCATTATTGATTTTGATTATTGTATCTTAGATACTCATTTACATGATTTGAGTAGTCTTTTAATAAGAAGAATGAAAAATGGCAAATGGAGCCTTGAAAATGCACTTACTATAATGGATGAATATGATGCCACAAATTCAATATACAAAAGTGATATAGAGGTAATGGCAGCATTTATGGAATTCCCTCAGGAATATTGGCAAAGGGGGATTCAATATTATTGGGAAAAAAAGGATTGGGGAGAAGAGTTTTTTTTAAAGAAACTTGAAAAGATGCATGAAGATATAGCGGATAAGCAAATTTTTATTGAAAAATTTAGAAAAATAAAATATGGGAGGTAATGTTATGGGAAAAAACAAAAAGGACATGAGCATGGATGAACTTGAAATTGAGACAATCGAACTTCAGGGATCTACTGTAGAGGATTATGATATGAAGCTTGATAATATGAAGGAAGAAGTTAAAAGGCTTAAAAAAATAAGGAGAAGGCAAAAAAAACTTAATGAGTTAGAATTTCAGCAAAGAGAGATATTAAAAAAGATGGATAAAAATTGTAAGAAGAATAAATAAAATAATAAATAATAAATTACTATATTTAATTTGGGGTGGTGTGAGTGGCGATAAGCATCTATAATGAATTTTCTGATTATATGGTTTTTAAAGGTATCAAGAATGTAGATGTAATTGATATTGAGTATAAAAGTATAGCATTAGACATAACTGAAAAATTAATATTAGAGCAGTTTGATGCTATTTATGCTTTTCATAAAAAATCTTTTGGGTTTGACGGTTACCTTAGAAGTAGATTAAATAATAATACAGGGAAAATAATAGAAGAATATAAAGTTTCTATTAAAAAGCTTATTGGAGATTTGAATAATATTAACAGAGATGAACCTAAAAATTCTTACGAAGAATTAATTATTAAATATGGAGAGGAAGCTATTAATAGAGGGGAAGAATGTATAAGAACAGTATACGGAGCAAATTATCTAGAAATTTTAACAAGAAGTATGAGGCGAGGTGAGATATGCATCGGGAACACATCTTTTCAAAACCTTAGGCAAAATAATTCTATTGAAGTGGTTAGTTTTGAAAATTGTAGTTATAACATGGTGGAAATGGATTGTTTCCTTTTGCTTAGTAAATTAAAAAGAAAAGGAGTGAAACTTGATTTTCATAAACTTGCTAAAGAGTTCTGTTACATTGAAGGATTAGATGAGTCTAGTTCAAAATTTCTAATAGCATTAATTTCTTACCCACATGAATTCATGAAGTGCTGCAATAGGTACAGAGCAGGCAAAAAAATGTGGAATGAGGACAGGTTTTCTGAGAAAATTGTAAAAGCATTAATTCAAGATGGGGATTCTTTATTTTAAATTAGGTTAGTGATAATTAGAGAGGTGCAATATGTTAGATATTAGATATAAAGATAAGACTTATTTAAGCAAATATGATTTGGACGTAAATTTATTTAACGAATTTGACTTAGTAGTTTATGATGTTATTCCAGTAAGGAAAGTATTTATACTTAATACTGATAAAGGTGATAAGGTTTTAAAAAAAGTAAACTATAGTATAAAGCAACTTGAATTTATTAACTACGGTATTGAGTATATTAAAAATAATAATTTTAGTAGGATTATTGAATTTGAAAAGACTAAATCTAAACTCATATATGTCCCTTGGAAAAATGACATATATTGTATAATGAATTTGGTAGAAGGGAGAGAGTGTGAGTATAGCAATCCAGTAGATGTAATGCTCGCGTCTAGAGCAATAGCACAGCTCCATAAGGCATCAGAAGGACTAATGCATGAAGAAACATTTAAAAGGCTCCTAGCAAAGAATGAACAGCGGTACTTATGCGGTGAAATCATAGGAAGTTTTAATGGAAAATTAAAGGAACTAATGTTTTTTAAAAGTATAGCAAATCTAAATGAAAATAAGAATGAGTTTGATTATATATTTTTAGAACATGTACAATATTATGAGAAAAATATAATACAAAGCATAAATATACTTAAAGAATCGGAATATTATAATTTATGTAAGGAAAAAGAAAAGATAGCATTTTGTCATCATGACTTAGCTCATCACAATATATTAATTAACAAGGAGGAAGTATATTTCTTAGATTTTGATTATGCGGTTATAGATTTGAAAGTCCATGATATTTGTAATTTTACAAATAAAGCTATCAAGGATTTCTGTTATGATATAGAAAAATGTCACAGTATTATAAGTGAATATGCATCAGTAAATCCATTGGATGATAGGGAACTTAAGGTGTTATATGGCATGATTAGTTTCCCAGAGGATTTTTATAGTATAGCCCGCGATTATTACACAAGAAAAAAACAGTGGAGTGAGGAAATATTTTTAAGCAGATTAAAGAAAAAAGTAGGATATAAAAAAGATAGAGAAGAGTTTTTGGATTCCTTTAAAAATTATTATAATTGTTAGTTAAGAAGCCCCCATAATGTTAAATACACTATGTGGGGCTTTTATTTTGGTGATTTAATAATAAAACCATTTACTTAAACGTTCCTAATATATTTTGATAAGCATTTAAAGTATCTGTAGCAGTATGTTCCCAAGTTAGTGTAGATGCCCTTTTCAATCCTTTAGTTATAAGGGATTGTCTCAAAACATTATCGTTAAGCACATTATACATTTTTTCACTTAACTCGTTAACATCATATGGATCTACAAGCAACGTTGAGTCCTGAACTATCTCAGGTATTGAGGTGACGTTTGATGTGATTACAGGTACTCCACAAGCCATTGCTTCAATTGGTGGTAATCCAAAACCTTCATAAAAAGAAGGATATACAAAAAGCTCACAAGCATTATACATAAAGGGAATATGGTTCATAGATATAAACCCTGGAAAAATTACTTTATCCTCAATATGCAGATCTTGTACTCTTTTTTTATAAATATCATATGATTTACCCTTGCTACCTGCAATGACTAATTTAATGTCTTTTTTTAATTTTGGTAAAAGTAAACTAAAGGAATTCAGTAATCCAAGAATATTTTTTCTGGGACTAAATCCTCCGATATATAGAATGTAGTCACCTGTAATTGAGTAATTTTTTTCAATAATAGATTTACTAAGAGTTTTGTCATAAGGTTTATAAATATCTTCACTAGCTAAATAAGTTACATATATTTTATCACGTGGGAAGTTAAATGCTTTAACAATATCTTCTTTTGAATATTCCGACACGGTAATTATTCCATCGCATAAAGGAATAATATTGGGTAATTTTTCGTTGAAAATTTTTAGATATTGTTCACCAACTGTATCCGGCATTTTATACGGAATAACATCATGTAGCGTAATAACAAAGGGGCAGTTTTTGTTTGTTGGCAGTCCAATGCCGTTTTGAGGAACGTGGTATATGTCCATAGACTTGTCTATTAATGGGTTAGAGATATTCACTTCATTCCAAAAGTTATTTTGATTAACTTGTTTTATATTATTTATATGAAAATTTTTTTTAAAGGGTATGTCTAATTTACAGTCGTCTGGTACAAAAAGCAAATAATCATTGTAACTGTCAATTCTATTTAAAGAGTGAATCAGTTGGTAAGAATAAGTGCCTATACCAGTTCCTCTGTACCATTTTGCTGCCCTAGCATCAATTCCAATTTTCATTTTAAGACTCCTTAAATACTAATTTTATATATCAATATATTTTATTATATTAAAAGAGAGCATAAATGTTGTTAAAATATACAAGAATTTATTCTAAAATGAAATATTAGTAATATAAATTATAAGGGGGGTGAGTAATATGATGAGGGAATTTGAAATCGAAAGACAATATGGCATTAAAATAGAAAGTATACGGCCCAATAAGGGAGTGTACTTTTTGAAGACAAATGACGGGGCTAAGTGTCTAAAAAAAATCAGTTACGGGACACAAAAACTTTTGTTTGTTTACGGAGCCAAAGAGCATCTTGCAAATAATGGATTTGACAAGGTTGATAGATATTTTTTGAACACTGAGGGAAATCCTTATGCATTAGTTAATGAAGATATTTACACACTGTCTACGTGGATAGATGGTCGTGAATGTGATTTTCACAATGAAGAGGATTTAGTTGAAGCTTCAAAACAATTAGCTTATATGCATATTGCATCAAAAGGGTATGATCCACCAGAAAATAGTAAGTTGAAAACAGATCTAGGTAGATGGCCACATCTGATGGAAAAACGAATAAAATCATTTGATAAGATGCAAAGCATGATTAGAAAAAAGAAAAATAATAAAACTGATTTCGATATGAATTATATTAGGAGTGTAGAGTCCCAAAAGGAATTAGGCAAAAGAGCTATGGCTATATTAGATGACTCTAGGTATTTTGATATATGTAGGCTAACAGAAGAAGAAAAAGGATTTTGTCACCATGATTATACTTATCATAATATTATTATTGATAAAAATAATGATGTTAATATAATTGATTTTGATTATTGCAAAAGAGAAGTAAAAGCATACGATTTATCAAATTTTTTAATCAAAATGCTTAAAAATCAGGATTGGGACATAAAGTATGCTGAAATAGTATTAGAGGCATATAGCAGTGTAAATCCTTTGTCAGAAGAAGAGTACAGACTCATATATGCATTTTTAGTATTTCCACAACGCTATTGGAGACTTTGCAATAGATTTTATTATAATGAAGTTACATGGATCCAAAATACCTTTAACAAGAAGATGGAGGAGTTAATTTCTGAGAAAGAAAAATTTATGGCATTTATTGAAGATTATAAGAGAGTATTTAATCAGAGATAGTAAGGTTTATGCTATTTATTAAAGTTGTGTAGATATAATGTTTACATAACTTTTTTTCATGCTCACCTATTATATATATTTTCATAATATATATTATGAGTTTAAATATGGAGGTGGCATTGTGAAAATAGGAGATATTGTAGTAAGGAAATCTTATGGGGGTGATATTACCTTTAAAATTATAGATATTGTGCCAGATAATAATACTTATGTGTATTTACTTAAGGGAATAAATCTAAGAATAGAAGCGGATTGTTTAAGTGAGGATTTGGAATTAGTATCAGAAGAAATGATTTATGAAATTGATAAGGTATTTAATAAAAAGGTAAATGCATCAATAAAAAAAATATTAATGAATAGAATTGGGGGCACCAGGGGGGAAAAATCAACAGCAATAGATTTTAAAGGGAAAATTAAAGAGATGCAGTTAAAACAAGAAAAGTATAAAGAATATAAAAATAAAGATATGATATTTGGAAGACCAGGGAAAATATTGCATGTAGATGGGGACGCAGAATATCTTGAGGTTTGCCTAAAAACTTACAAGCAGCTCTCTTTAGATGCCGTAGGTAGAGTAATACCTGAAAAAGATCAACCAAATGAGATAGTAAATTTAGTTAAAGAGGTTAAGCCGGATATAGTAGTAATAACAGGACATGATGGTATGGTAAAAGGAATAACTGATTATATGGATCTGAAAAATTACAGAAATTCAAAGCATTTTGTGGAATCTGTTATGGCTCTTAGAGCTTATAATAGTAATTATGATGATTTAGTTATATTTGCAGGAGCATGCCAGTCTTGTTATGAGGCGATTTTAGATGCTGGTGCTAATTTTGCTAGTGCCCCTAATCGCGTTTTAATTCATTGCTTAGATCCAGTTTTAGTTTCAGAGAAGATCGCTTATACAAATATAGAAAGCATTGTAGCTATAGAAGATGTTATACAGAATACTATAACAGGACTCACAGGCATTGGTGGATTACAAACTAGAGGGAAGTATAGAGAGGGGTTTCCTAAGTCTCAGTATCTATAGATAGGTGTACAAAGTAGTTAAAGAGAATATTTGGCTATTATTTTAGTTATATTGTTTAAGACATTCAGGCAAGTCCTATGTCTTGTATGTGGGATTTGTTTGTAAAGTTCAACACATATAACTAAAATAAATACTATTAACGTTTATGTTTAAAATCTATGTAATTATAATGTATTAAAGTTATAA
>DHIM01000182.1:0-9368 GCA_002403785.1 Clostridium sp. UBA4746 | reverse complement strand
TTATAATGTATTAAAGTTATACAAGGTAAAGGCTCATAAACTAAATAAAAATTAGTTATATGTAGAATAATCTATTAAAATACATTTTGTTAACTTAAGATCAATATTGACAAAATTGTTATAGTAGTGATAAAATGTTAAGTCTACTTGACAAAAAAAAATATATGATGTATAATATAAAATGTGGAAAGAGGTGTTTGCGGTGGAAAAAATAAATGTATTGACTTCAATAAAAGATGAAATTGAAAGTCATGTTGGCGAAAGAGTAACATTAAAAGCTAATGGTGGAAGAAGGAAGATTCTTGTAGATAATGGAGTTATTGAAAAGACATATCCAAACATTTTTGTTATCAGACTAGAAAAAGACACCCACAGGACAGTGACGTATAGTTATTCAGATGTTTTGACAAAAACGGTTCAAATAGTTTTTGCAGGATAAAACGATACTGTATCATAGTATCGTTTTTTATATTTATATATTAATCTTAGGCAAATGAAAGTAGGGTAACAAGTAAAATTGTTTGTGACTTATTTTTCATGTGTCACATATAGGATTAACAGAGCATATATTAATTATAATGCATTAGTTAGCAATAACAGTGCGTTTTAAATAATATATGCTTTTGTTTTTTTTAATTGAAAAATATGATGTAATTTGCAATACGATTATAAAGATGAAATATCATATTATGGACACTATTTATATATATATTATATAGTAGGTATTTTAGGAGGGTAACAACCCCTAAATGTTACCCCAATAGAAATACGAGGAGGTATAATATGGAAATCAATTTAAAAAAAGAGAACATAGAATATGAACAACTGTTAGGAGAAAATACTGTTGATACAGTGGTGAAAGAAGAGTTTGTAATACCGGATACTCATCCAGATGTAAAGGAAATACTCATGTTAGATGTCAAAGCTTTTATAAACTCTAAAGAAATAATTGAGGATAAGGTATATTTAGAAGGTCAAATTCAATATAATGTACTTTATATAACGAAAGATCAAGAACGATCAGATGTAGAAAATGTTATATATAGTTCTAAATTTTCAAATACAATAGATATAATGGGTGCAATGCCTGAGATGCTTTGTGATACTGAGTGTTTTGTAGAACATATGGAATGCAGGATAGTTAATGAGAGAAAAATATGTCTAGAGGGCATATTAAAATCAAAATCAGAAGTATATAAAAATTTTAGTTTCCAAATAGTTAAGGATATTGAAGCAGTTAAGGATGTTCAATATTTAAAAAATCCTACTAGTATAGATAAAGTCATAAGGAATTTTACTGGAGAACTTATAGGGAAAGCTAATATAAAAGTTCCGATGGAGAAACCGGAAATTGCTAAAGTTGTAAAATGTGACGTTAATATTCATAAAAAAGAAGTGAAATTGTACGACGGAAAAATTCAAATTAATGCTTATGCATTTATTAATATGATATATAAGGGTAAAGATAGCAGAGAACTAGTTTATATTGAGCACGAGGTTATGCTAAATAAAGAGTTAGATTTCGATGATGTAAATCCTTATATGGACAATTATACAGAGTTTAAGGTAGATGCTATGGAGTATGATACTAAAGAAGATGATTTAGGAGAGAAAAGAATCATTGATGTAGAGTTTATGATAAAAACTAATACGAGAGCTATGCACAAAGAAGAAGTTGATATGATTGAAGACGTATATTCACCAACTACTAAACTTGAGATGGATAAAAAAGATTTTGCTCTTAATGTAATGCAAGGACAATTACTAACAGAGACATTAGTTAAGGGAGATATAGAATTAGGTAGTAATAGGGCAAAACCTAGTAAGATTATTATGAGTAATGCCAGTGTTTGCATAACAGATAAAAAGGTGATTGAGGATAAGGTTATAGTAGAAGGTATAATGAACGTAACGGTATTATACAGAAGTGATGATGAAGAAAAATATTTATCTTCTGTATCTGAGGAAATTCCTTTCACCTGTGGAGCTGATATATTAGGCGCTAAGATTAATATGAGCAGTATGTGCAAAGTATCACTAGAGAATATAAATGTAGACATTGAGGCAGGAAATATGGCAGTTAGAGCTGTAGTTAAAGTATATGCTCGTGTAAACTATATGGTTCAAAAGAAATTTTTAGTTGATGTTTACCCAATCGAGGGGGAAGTACCTGAGAAAAAAGCTAGCATTACTATCTATGTAGTTCAAGTCGCAGACACCATGTGGAAAATTGCTAAAAAATATAACACTACAATACAAGAAATTGCAAGAGTGAATCAAATAGAAGATACTAATGGTATAAAAGTTTCACAAAAGCTTATAATACCAGGTAGAATAGTTATATAAGTATAATACTTGGACTGCTCGAAACTAATAGTGCAGATTATTTTAAGGTAATTCTAACTCCCGTGTGTTGCAAATAACACACGGGAGTTTTATTATTTTTAGGCTCCTTATTTTAAATTATATGTAGCAATATTAAATTTGTTGTAATATACTATTTTTAATAAGAACATTTCACAAGTAAAGGACCATCTTATATAACCTCAAGATTTTTAAGTTGGACTAAATAATTATGAATTGAGTAGCTTGAGAAGTTGTTAATTAAGCCGCTTTTGTGAATTAGGCCACTTTATGTGGATAAAGCTACTTTGGTGGGTACTTAATATAGAGTTGGAGGAAGATCATGTTAGTAAAAGCTTATGGAAAAATAAATATATCTTTAGATATAATAGGTAAAAGAGAAGACGGATATCACTTACTAAAAATGATTATGCAAAGTGTAGATTTATATGATTCTATGTCTTTTCAAAAATGTAACAAGGGTATTAATATAAGCTGTAATAAACCGTACATACCTACAGATGACAAAAATTTGGTATATAAGGCTGCAAAACTTTTTATGGATACTTATGATATTCATGAAGGTATAAATATATATCTTAGAAAAAACATTCCTGTAGCGGCGGGTATGGCAGGTGGAAGTGCAGATGCAGCGGCCGTTTTTAAAACATTAAGAGAAGTATTTAATGTAGAGGTAGATGACAATGAACTTATGAATTTGGGTGTTAAAATAGGTGCAGATGTTCCTTACTGCATTATGGGGGGAACTGCTTTATGTGAAGGCATAGGTGAAATTATAACACCGTTAAAACCTTTTAAAAATTATATTTTAGTATTAGTTAAGCCTAATTTCGGAGTATCTACTAAGGAGGTTTTTAAAAATTTAGATATTAGTAAAATTTTTAAGCATCCAGATACAGAAGCAATAACAAAGGCTATAGAACAAGAAAAATTACAAGATGTATGTAACAGTATGAAAAATTTACTTGAAAATGTTACGCTAAGAAAATATCCAGTTCTCAAAAGAATAAAAGAGGACATGGTTAAAATGGGTGCAATGGGTGCAATGATGAGTGGGAGTGGACCGACAATATTTGCTTTTTTTGATGATATGTTAAAAGCCCAAAGATGTTATGATAAATTTAAAACCCAATATAAAGAGGTATATATAACTAGAACAATTTAAGTAGAATTCTATATCGAGATATAAGAACGTGTAAAAGCCTTTATGGTTTTTGCACGTTTTTTATTTATAATTATGGACTTAAGTGAATATTTTTTGCAAGTGTCGTAAAAACTAGCTAGGGAAAGTAAATAAAAAATAAAATAATTATGTTATGAAGTAAAGCAATATAGTGAATATAATTACAAAATATGGTAATGATATTAATATAAATTATTATATCCGGGGGGGGTAAACATGAAAAACTTTATATTAACAAGTATAGCCATAATAATTATAATTTCTATAGCTTTAAATTCAACTGGTGCGCCTGTAAAAGCTAGCCAAAGTGATATCGCTAGTAAACTTATAAGGTTTCATGTAATAGCTAACAGTGATGATAAAATAGATCAAAAACTAAAATTAAAAGTAAGAGATTCTGTTTTAAAATATATATCACCAAAACTTAAGGATTGCACGAGCATAGAAGAATCAAGAAGAATTATAAACAAAGAAAATAAAAACATTAAAAAGATTGCGGAAACTATAATAAAAAGAAATGGATATAAATATTCAGTATCTACGGCCCTTTCGGAGGAGAATTTTCCTGTTAAAACTTATGGAAATATAACTCTACCTCAAGGTAAATATGAGGCTTATCGAATAATAATTGGAACGGGAAAAGGACAAAATTGGTGGTGTGTTATGTTTCCGCCATTATGTTTTGTAGATATTACAAAAGGAAATGTATCTTACCAAAAAACTGAAAAAGAAATGAAAACAGTATTATCAGATGATGAGTACAATCTGGTTGATAATACGGTAAGTAGTAAAAAAATAGTTGTTAAATTTAAATTGGGGGAAATTATAAGTGAATTATTTAGTTAAAAAAACATAAGACTACTATGAGAATAATAATTGATAGTTGTTATCTACTCGTATAAATACCAGGAGGGAAATATATGAAAATGCTAAAGAAAAGAATTTTGTATACAAGTATTGTAACTATAATAGTTGTATTTTCAACTACTTTTGCTATATTAATGTTTTTGGAGAGACTGGATTATAGAAATTATCTTCAAGGTCAATATAGTAAGAATATGTATGATCTTGTTAGCTCTGTACAAAATATAAGAGTAGATTTAGGAAAGTCAGCTATTGTTGGTTCTAGAGAGCAAAGTATAATAGCGTTTGAAGAAATATTTAGATACTCGGCCACTGCAAATGATAAGTTGCATTCATTACCAATCGACCAAGAAGTAGTTGGAGATACTAGTAAATTTTTAACTCAAGTAGGAGATTACTGCTACTCTTTAGCCAAGGCATCATCAGAAGGAAAGGAACTTAGTAATAAGGAATATGATGAAATTGATAAATTAGAGGCACAATCATATACACTTCAGGAACAATTAAATGGAGTACTTTCTGAAATAAACGAAGGTAATATAAAATGGGGAGAAATCAGAAAAAATGGTAGCGGAGTATTTGCAAAAGCAGGGAGTGACCTTGTAAATGAAAAATTTGCGGGCATTCAAAAGCAAATAGTTCAATATCCAGCTTTAATTTATGATGGGCCTTTCTCAGATAATATATTAGCAATAAAGCCTAAAATATTGTCACAAAAGGGAGTAAGTGAAAAACAAGCAATTGAAGTAGTGAAAAACATGGTTGGAGCAGATAAAATTGCAAGTATTGAAAACAAACCGCAAGAAGGGAAGACTACAATACCTACATATACATTTTACGTAACATTTAAAGGTAGAGATAAAGGTGACAGTAAAACAGCAATAGAAGTAAGTGAAAATGGAGGCAAAATAGTATATTTATTGGACAGCAGGTCTATAGGAAAACCAACGTTAGATATTAAGAAAGCGGTAGAAGGCGGAAGTAAGTTTATTAATAAAATAGGATATAAAAATATGGAGCCTATATATACGCTGAATTATGGTAATACAGCAGTAGTAAGTTATGTATATAAACAAGGAGACGTAACAATTTATCCAGATCAAATAAAGCTTAAAATTGCACTAGATGATGGTAGTATTATAGGAATTGAGTCTGAAAAATTTCTAGTGTCTCATGTTGAAAAGAGGCAGATAACAACACCAAAAATAACTGCAGCAAAAGCTCGAGAAAAGGTTGGGAAAAGGTTAAAAATTAATAAAGTTAGTTTAGCTATTATACCCACTGATACTAATAAAGAAGTTTTGTGCTATGAATTTTCGGGTTCATATAAGGAAAAGAATTTTATAGTATATATTGATGCGAATACCGGGTATGAGCAAAGAATAATAGAAATAATAGATACTCCTAATGGAAAATTAACTATTTAAATAGGAAAGTTAGGAAGGATATGCGTTCATTATAATGAACGCATATCCTTTTTTATATTGAGTTATTTTTAATTTGTATTTATAATCTCAAATAGTGTTATTATAGAAGTTGAGTTCTAAAATTAAAATACAAAGTAATAGATAAAAATGATATAATATGATATAACACTAAAAAAATTCAAAATTGTTTCTATTAAATTTTTATAGTAAACTTATGTTTTTATTATTCATAAAATAAGTATTATGGTTATAAGGAGAGGGCGTCAATGAAAAAGAAAATAGCGATATTATTTGGTGGACAGTCCACAGAACATGAGGTCTCAAGAGTATCAGCAACATCGGTACTAAAAAATATTGATCAAACAAAATACGATATATATCCGATAGGAATAACTAAGGATGGTTTATGGTTTGAATATACTGGTAAATTGGATAACATAGAGAATGGGGAATGGGAAAATGACGAATATTTTAAAATACCAGAGGGTCAAAAAATTATATTTAATAAAGAAGTAGATGTAGTATTTCCAGTATTGCATGGGTCGTTTGGAGAAGATGGAACCATTCAAGGTATGTGTAAATTATCCAATATTCCATGTGTTGGTCCTGGGGTAATGTCTTCTGCTGTTTGCATGGATAAAATATATACAAAATTTTTATTAGAAAAGTTTAATGTAAAACAAGCTGATTATGTGGTAATAAATGCGCATGAGTATAAGGAGAATAAAGACATATTAATAAAAAAAATAGAAGAAAAACTCGGGTATGCAGTATTTATTAAACCATCTAATGGAGGTTCTTCTGTAGGGATAACAAAAGCACATAATAAAAGCGAACTAATATTTGGAGTAGAAGAAGCGTTAAAATATGATAGAAAAGTTTTAGTTGAAGAGGCAATAAATGCAAGAGAAATTGAAGTAGCTATACTCGGTAATGATTATCCGCAGGCTTCTATCCCCGGAGAAGTAATTCCAGCAAAAGAATTTTATGATTATGAAGCTAAATATAAAAGCGAAGCATCTAAGCTTTTAATACCTGCATCGCTATCTGATGATAAGTTACAAAAGGTTAAAGAAGAAGCTATAAGAATTTATAAAATACTAGATTGTGCTGGTATGGCGAGAGTGGATTTTTTAGTTGATAAGGAAACGGAAGATGTTTATTTAAATGAAGTTAATACTATACCAGGTTTTACTAAGATAAGTATGTATCCTAAAATGTGGCAAGCTACAGGCAAAACTTATGTTAAGCTTATTGATGAGCTTATTGAATTAGCAATAGATAGAAATAATAGATAGTAGTTGTATTCAGATATATTAAAGTGCAATGAAGAGGGGAGAAGTTTTATGACAACAGCTTTGGCTATGATTTCTGGAGGCCTTGATAGTACACTCGCAGCAAAGATTGTAAAAGATCAAGGTATAGAAGTTATTGGGATATGTTTTAAATCAAATTTTTTTGGTGAGAAAAATGCATTGAAAATGGTTAAGCAAATAGATATACCATTGGAAGTTATAGATTTTTCAGATGAACATTTCGAAATGGCAAAGAACCCAAAACATGGGTATGGGAAAAATATGAATCCTTGTATTGACTGCCATGCCATGATGATGAGACATTGTGGACAATTATTAGAAAAATTTCATGCTGATTTTATTATAACAGGAGAAGTTTTAAACCAAAGACCTATGTCTCAAAATAGATCAGCTTTAGACATAGTGAAAAATGAATCGGGTATAGGACATAAAATCTTAAGACCATTATGTGCAAAGAACCTTAATCCGACTCAAATGGAGATAGAAGGTTTAATAGATAGAGAAGCTCTTATGGATATAAAAGGAAGAAATAGAAAGATTCAGATGGAGCTAGCGGAAAAGTTTGGTATTCTTGATTATCCATCACCTGCTGGTGGATGTAAACTTACGGAGCCTAACTATTCTTTGAGACTCAGGGACCTTTTAGATCATAAAAAAGATGTATCTAAAAAAGATTTAGAATTATTAAAAATAGGAAGACATTTCAGGGTATCTAAAGATGCTAAAATAATATCTACAAGAACTCAGGAAGAGGGGGAGCTATTAGAACAACTTTTAACTCCTGAAGATCTAATATTCATAGCTAAGGACTATAACGGTACAACAGTTGTTATAATCGGTAAGGCAACAAATGAGGATATTGAATTTGCAGCAGGAATATCTGGAAGATATTGCAAGGGAAAGGATGAGAAAATTATAACTATCAGTTATGGCGGATACGGTAATACTCAAGATAAATCTATAGATATACAACCTGCAACTGATGAAGAAGTAAACAATTATATTTTAAAATAGAGAGGTGTAAGTTAATGAAGAAAAATGCGATAATTTCAGTTGTTAGCAAACAATCTGACAGTGAAGACGATGGCGAATCGATTGAGGTAGTGACACCAGGTAAGTTTTATAAAGAAGATAATTGTTATTATGCAGTATATGAAGAGACTGAAATTTCAGGAATGGCGGGAACAACTACTACATTGAAAATTGATACAGAAAAGTTTACACTTATAAGGACTGGAACCACTAATACTGAAATGAACTTTAAAAAATATGTAAGGGACTTAACTTTGTACAATACGCCTCATGGAGCTCTAGATCTTACGGTAGACACTAAAGAGTTGAAAATGAATGTTGATAATAATGGCGGAGATGTATTTATAGATTATGATATGATAATAGGAAATCAACAAATTTTAAGTACGACTTTGAAAATAAACATTAAAGCATAATAAAAACAAAGGCTATGTTCTATATTGGAACATAGCCTTTGTTGAAATAATATGATTTAGTATAAAAAAGTTTAAATTATAAATTTTATTCTATGGATAGTTTTTATAAATAATTGTCAATAATTTAATTAACGAAACAATGTATATAGAGTTTAGGAGTGGTTTAATGTTAAATAATATTGATTATGATAAGATAATAGAAGCTATTTGTTACGTAAAAGGTGTAAAAAGGCATGAGTCATTAAAAATATCAAAAGATAGAGAATTTAAATATATTTTATTTTTATTATTACATCTCCCAATGACTCCACAATTTCTTGATTTTTGAATCTATATACTACATACCCAGTATTTTCTAATGCACGCTGCCTTATTCTATCATTTTTTTTAATTTTCAGATCTTCATGAACTGGACCATCAACTTCAATGATGACTCTATTGTTAACTAGAAGATCAGGAGTATAAAAATTACAGCTTGTATACCAGATTTCAGGTTCTAATGTAATTTCTATGCCCAGCGAGTAAAGTGCCTTGGCTAACTGATGAGCATACCTTGTAGGTTCTGATCTTTTTATCATTGATTTATTATCGACATTACAATAACTGTCATTATGGTGGATGTTATAACTCGCACATTTTTGGCAATACTTTTGGTAAGGAAAAGTCTTGTTGTAACATTTTTCACATAATCGCTGTCGTTCCTCAGCCAAGGGTTTAGTTCCCATAAGCATACATTTACTAAAATATGTTATTACATCTCATATCC
>DHIM01000029.1:404-19882 GCA_002403785.1 Clostridium sp. UBA4746 | reverse complement strand
TAAGATAAAGTGTAAATCAACAATTAGCACAAACAGCATATTTTCCTCTCTCTAGAATAAATAGAACATATTTCTTAACCATTTCGTCTTTAACTAGTTTACCATCAGTTATTATATAATTATCCTGTAGGTATCTTGCAAAAAGTTTTAAAGTCGCCTAATAGGTTGCCATAGTTTTTTGTGTCAAATTTTTCATTTGACAGTTTGACATAAAGTCATTAATTTGATAATCAATCTCAAACATAATTAAAAATCCTCCTTAAATGTTTACTCAACAAATAAGAAGGATTAGTAGCATTACAATTAATATATTTATAGGTCTGAAAAGATATTTATTCAATTTATCGCATGATACATATGCACCTCAAACCGTTGGTATCGCCTAGTTAGCTGCTCTATTTTGCAATCTTAACTTATCGGCTACCATTGCTATAAACTCACTGTTAGTGGGTTTACCTTTAGCATTATGTATTGTATAACCAAAGATTTTGTTTATAGTTTCAACTTGACCACGTCCCCATGCTACTTCTATAGCATGTCTGATTGCTCTTTCTACCCTACTAGCTGTAGTATTGAATTTTTTAGCAATGGACGGATACAATTCCTTTGTTACTGCAGATAAGAGTTCAATATCGTTTACTACCATAGTAATTGCCTCTCTAAGATACATGTAACCCTTTATATGAGCTGGAACTCCAATTTCATGAATTATATTTGTAATTTCAGCCTCCAAGTCCATTGGTTCATTACGATTACTTTTTCTAGGTTCAGTTGTATCAATAAAAGAAATAGATTTTTTACTACTATCACTAGAAATTGTGTTGTTAAACATCTGTCTTATTCTTTTTGTAAAAACCTCCATATCAAAAGGTTTTACTACATAATAATCTGCTCCCAAAGCAATAGCCCTTTGTGTAATTTTATCTTGGCCTACTGCAGATAATACTATGATTTTTGGTATTGGATCAAGATCCATACTGCCCAATCTTTCTAATACTCCAAGACCATCTAAATGTGGCATTATTATATCTAATACTACTAAATCAGGTTTTCTCTCCTTTATTAACTTAAGAGCCTCTATTCCATCTTTTGCAATGCCTGTAACCATAATATCTCTTTGACTTAACAAATAATCATTTAAAATATTGCAAAATTCCTTATTATCATCTGCAATGAGTACACTAATTCTAGCTTCTTCCATATATTAACTCTCCTTTATAAATAAATTCCCATATCTTAACAAATATTAATTCGACAAAAGAACTACAATTCCTTCTTATCTTAAAAAAATTTACAAATAAATAATTATTTATCATTATTTATCATTTTTTATAAAATAAAGGATAGCATATGCTATCCTTATCACTTAATATCTATTTTAACTCTTTTTTTTGAAAAACGCTAGTTATTTTGATAAAATACCTGCATCTTTTAACATCCATTCTATATATATTCCATATCCCACATCCGGTTTATTAATTAAAACATGAGTTACTGCTCCAATAATTTTATTATTTTGAATTATTGGACTGCCACTCATCCCTTGCACAATGCCACCAGTTTTCTCCAAAAGCCTCGAATCTGTAATTTTAATTACCATACTTTTTGATCCAGATGTGTTTTGAGGTAATAATTTTTGAATTTCTACCTGAAATAATTCTGGTTGACTGCCATTTATAGTGGTTAAAATTTGAGCTTTTCCCTCTTTAATTTCATTTCTTAGACCTATTTGCATAGGCTTATTAAATTTACTATTTATAAGACTTTGAGTTCCATCTCCAAATATACCACATTCCGTGTTTTTAATTATTTGACCTTTTATTTTATTTTCATCTACAAAAAGACCTCTTAATTCCCCTGGACTTCCTCTTGTTCCTTTTTTTATAGATATAATATTAGATGATATAATTACACCATTATTAACATTGAGAGTTGTTCCAGTGTCCGCATCTGTAATAGGATGCCCTAGAGCAGCAAATTTTTTAGTTTTGTTATCATATAAAGTTAATGTTCCCACACCTGCAGTTGAATCACGTACCCATAAGCCAATTTTAGATTTTCCATCTGCAGAATCAATAGTCGCTTTAACCTTAACTTCTATAAGCTTCTGATTATTTTTACGTTGTATTTTGAGAATAAGTTCTGAACTTTTTTTTCTACTTATTGCTCTTGTTACATCTTCTGCATGATTTATTTCTACATCGTTTATTTTTAATATACTATCTCCTATTTGTACACCTGCATTAGCAGCAGGGCTTGGTGTTTTACCATTAATACCTTCAATATCAGATAAAGCTACTACTAAAACACCTTTAGTATTGAGTTTAACTCCAATCGGTTGCCCTCCTGGATAAACCATTATATTTGTATTATTGTTTGCCAAAGTTGATTGAATTGCTATTAATCCTTTTAAATTCACTTTTGTATTTTTATTTTTTTTAATTAAATATGATTTGTTAAGAATATTACCTTTATCTTCTTTTTTATTTATAAAATTACTAGAATATAGGCTTTGCGCCGGTCTATTAAATATGCCAACGACTTTATTCTCTACTTTAAAATAGGCACTTAAAGCAATTATTACTAGAGGTGTCATAATCCAACATATTATATTTAATTTTTTCTTCACAAGCTTTACCTCCTTTTCTCATATAGTTATGAGTATACGTTACCCTGGAATTCTCCATATTATGCTATAACAATAATTCAAAAATAGTAAAAGATATAGATTCAAAACTAATTTATGATTAATTAAAAATATTCTTCAATATTTCAATTATTTTCACTCTTTTTATAAATCTGACAACCTTAAATTATTTATACTTGATATTGATTTTACTTTAACTTAAACTTTTATAATATTTTTTAATTATAAAAGCATATTTTTATAATAAAAAGCAAAAAAATAAAGTCATCATTGATAACATCTATCAATGATGACTTTATTTTTCCCTATAAAACATATTTTTATTACTATAGTAACCTAAAAAAGCGAAAACTAACTTTTCTTTTGTTTGTTTGCCATATTTATCATTTCTTTAGAATTTTCCAAAGTTAATTTAGTAACTTGCGCTCCACCTATCATTCTAGCTATTTCATGTTGTTTTTCTTCTTCATTCATTTTTATAATATTTGTATATGTTTTATCGTTTATAACATTTTTAGATATCAAATAATTAATATCCGCCATACTAGCTATTTGTGGTAAATGTGTTACGCAGAAAATTTGATGATTTAAAGATATTAAATACATTTTTTCTGCAACACATTGTGCAATTCTGCCACTAATACCCGTGTCTATTTCATCAAATATAACAGTAGGTATTTCATCCTTATCAACAAATACAGTCTTAAGCGCAAGCATTATACGTGATAGTTCTCCACCTGACACAATGTCTTCTAATGGGTTTAATGGTTCCCCTGGGTTTGTAGAAATACAAAATTGAACTTTATCACATCCATTTTCGAAAAATTGATTTTCAAGTTTCACTTCTATGTAGAACTTACTTTTTTCAAGTCCGATGTAATTTAGTTCCTCTTTTATTTTAGCTTGTAGTTTTTTTGCTGTATGACATCTAATCTCGTGAATTTCATCTGCTATAATTTTCATTTCACGCTCAATATCTACCTTTTCTCTTTTAAGATCAGCAATTATTTCAGTACTATTAATTAATTCTTCATATTCAGTTTGAATTTTATCTTTATATTCATATATTTCTTCAATGGTTGGAGCATATTTTTTCTTACAATTGTTAATTTGACTTATTCTACTATTCATATGTTCCAGTTCTTTTTCGTCATAATAAATTGTCTCTTTTAAGTCTCTAAGCTGTGTAATGTTTTCCTCAATATTAAAATAACTTTCTTCTAATGAATCTGTAATTACCTTTATTTTTTCCATGTGCTTTTCTATACCTCTGAGTTCTTTAATTGCCATAGCTAAATTGTAAAAAACTGAAGCATTTTCTTCATCACTAGTGTACAATAATTGATAACTTTTTGATAAATGCTTTTCTAAATTCTCGGCATTACTGACTATTGCATATTTTTCTAAAAGTTCTTCGTCTTCACCTATTTTAAGATTAGCAATTTTAATTTCTTCTAACTGGTAATTCAAAAAATCAATTCTTTTTTCTCTCTCACCTTCATTACCTTCTAGTTTAATAATCCTATTTTTAATGCTAATCATCTTTGTATACTTCTTATTATATCCCACAAGAACCTTTTGAATTCTATCGGTACCAAATGAATCAACATAAAATATATGATTAACTTTATCTAACAAATTATGATTATCATGTTGCCCATGAATATCTAATAAGTTTTTACTAATATGTTTAATCTTTGAAAGTAATAATGACTTACCATTAACTTTAGCAACACTTTTCCCAGATTGAAAGGTTTCTCGACTTATAATTACCGTATCTTCATAATCAATATCCATTTCATTTAAATTTTTTTTATTTTTTTTAGTATCAATGGTAAATATGGCCTCAACATAAGTTTTGTCTTCACCTGTCCTAATTAAGTTCTTATTGAATTTTCCTCCTAATACATAATTTATTGCATCGATTAAAATTGACTTTCCTGCTCCTGTTTCACCAGAAAGAACATTAAATCCTTGCTCAAAATTAATATTTAATTTTTCAATTAAGGCAAAATTCATAATATTTAATTGTAGGAGCATACTAACTCCTCCTATTCATTAATCATTTTTTTAATTTTTTGAATTATTTCTTTTGTATCCTCTTTTTTTCTAACTAAAATAAAAACAGTATTATCTCCAGCTATAGTTCCTACAATACCACTAAATTTCAAAGAATCTAAAGCTTCTGCAGCAGCACCACCAGCTCCTGATATAGTTTTCAAAACTACAAAATTATCTACGTGGTCAACATAAAGCACTGTTTGAGAAAATATAGTAACTAATTTATTTGATAAGAAACTATCACCTGGAGAACTAGTAGCATACTTGTGAGTTCCATATGCATTCATAACCTTAATTAATTTTAGTTCTTTTATGTCTCTAGAAACAGTTGCTTGGGTAATATCAAATCCTTTGTTTTTTAGTTCTTCAGCTAACTGCTCTTGAGTTTCAACCTCTTTAGATTGAATAATCTCAATTATTTTTGCATGACGTGAAATTTTCATCTTTTTCTCCCTCACAATCTGTTGTTCTAGAAATTATCTTTTTTCTCAATATGCCAAAATAATTATAATCATTAAATTTAACCAATCTGCATCTTTTATTTGAAACACTTATTAATATTTTTTCATAGCTATTTAGATTTATTGCTTGTTGCCCATCTAGTGTCAAATATACGCTTTCATGTTCACATTTTATACTTACAGATATTTCACTTTTACTATCCAAAACAATAGTCCTCATAGATAAAGCTAATGGACATACAGGTGTTAAAGCTATAACATCCAAATTAGGGTAAATTATAGGTCCACCTGCTGATAATGAATATGCAGTAGATCCTGTCGGCGTAGATATTATAAGTCCATCCCCTATAAAATCAATATAAAACTTATTATCTATATGTAGCTCATATTTAACAGCTCTCGCAAGTGTTCCTTTCGATACAACTATATCATTTAGTGCAGTATATTCTTCAGTTTCCCCTCGGCAAGGAAAGGTACACTTAAGCATCATTCTATCTTCTACATAATAATCATCCTCGTTAAATCTTTTCATAGCATTTTCAAATTCTAATAACTCCACACTTGAAAGAAAGCCTAAGTTACCTATATTGACACCTAAAATTGGAATATTAGAATTTTTTATATTCCGTGATGTTCTTAAAATAGTTCCATCTCCACCTAAAGCAATAATAATATCTAAATCGTTATACTTAATATTTTCTAGTCCAAAAGCATCTTTAAAAATGAATATATTATTATCATCTATATATTTACTAACAATATTTTTTACATACTTAATTGTTTTTCCATCTTTATCCTTAGTGGTATTTATGTTAATGCCAATCTTTTTCATATTTCCTCCTTGCCAATTTCTATAGCATATATCAACTATTAATTGCTATATCCCATGTATACTAATTTAAATTTTTATGGGCTTCACTAACCAATTCCCTTATTTTGTCGTCAGTATAATCTTCATAATGCTCTTTAGATTTTTTAAAATAAATTAAATACTCTATATTACCATTAGGTCCTTTTATTGACGAATAATTAACATTAACAACCTTTACATTGAGCGAATTAAGAAGGTTCAATACCTTAATTATTACCTCAACATGTTCACTAGATTTTTTAACCACACCTTGTTTATTTACTTTACCTACACCTACTTCAAATTGTGGCTTTAATAATGCTACACCACCACCATCATTTTTTAATAGGTTAAGTAAATTTGGAATAACCTTTTCGAGTGATATAAATGATACATCTATACTGGCAAAGTCAGCGAGTTCCCCAATACTATCTACACTTAAATACCTTATGTTCGTCTTTTCCATTGACACTACTCGTGGGTCACCTCGCAGCTTATCATCTAATTGATTTGTTCCAACATCTATAGAGTATACCCTATATGCCCCATGTTGAAGCATACAATCTGTAAACCCTCCTGTAGATGCGCCTATATCTATACAAGTTTTGGCTTTAAGTTCAATACCAAAGAGGTTTATAGCCTTTTCTAGCTTTATTCCGCCCCTACTGACATAAAGAATATCTTCTCCAATAAAATCAATACTAGATGATAAGTCTACTTTTTTTCCACATTTAGTAGTCACAATACCATCCACCATTATATTTCCAGAAATAATATTTTCTTTTGCTCTTTCTCTAGAAAATATTATGCCTCTTTTAACTACAATAACATCTAATCTCTCTTTATTTTCCAATATAAAAAACTCCTTAAAAATCCACTAAAGTACCCTATTTATACTAATTTTAAAACACTTTCAAAAACACCATCTACATCCAATTTATTCAATCTATACAGTATATCAACTGATCCATTTGGAATAAATTCATCTTTATATCCTAAATTAATAACCTTTGAGTTTTCCTCAAGTGTATTTACATACTCAAGCACTAAAGAACCTAATCCTCCATGCACAAGATTATCTTCTATAGTTACTAATGAATACTTTTTATGAACTAGCTCTAAAATTAGTGATTTATCAATCGGTTTAATAAAACACGCATTAATTACAGTAGCTTCTACTCCTATATTGTTTAATCTTTCTCTAACTAAAATGGCATTTTGAACCATTTTACCTGTAGCTATAAATGCTATTTTACCACCACTATATAGAGTTTCCCATTTACCTCTTTTAAAGTTTTCAATTGGGGTCATTTTAACGTTAGGATTATCCCCACCCCTAGGGTATCTAATAGCAATAGGGTAATCTTGATTGACTGCGAAAGTTAGCATAGTCTTAAGTTCATTTATACATTTTGGAGCCATAATCGTCATATTAGGTATATGTGACAAATACGATAAGTCAAATACTCCTTGATGAGTTTCTCCATCCTGACCAACTATGCCAGCCCTATCTATAGCAAAAACAACAGGTAATTTTTGTAGACAAACATCATGTAAAATTTGATCATATGCCCGTTGAAGAAAAGTAGAGTAAACCGCAAAAATAGGTTTCAATCCTTGCGATGCCATTCCTGCAGCCATAGTAACTGCATGTTGCTCTGCAATACCCACATCAAAAAATCTATTACTAAACTCTTTTGAAAACGTTTCTAGCCCTGTACCCTCAGGCATTGCCGCTGTTATTGCTACTATATTTTTATTCTCCTTTGCAAGGGATACAATCTGCTCCCCAAATGCATCAGAATAACTTTCCTTGTGACTACTACATAGCTCTCCATTTGATGGATTAAATGGACCCATACTATGAAATTTATTTGGCTGCTCTTCAGCAAATTTATAACCCTTGCCCTTTTTAGTTATAACATGAATGATTACTGGTCCATTTATTTTTTTAGCTAATTTTAAAACCTTACTTACTTCTTTAATATCATGTCCATCTATAGGTCCTAAGTATTTTATACCCATATGCTCAAACAACATCCCTGGAACAACAACCTGCTTAATTCCGTTTTTAAGTTTCTGAATTGAATTAACCATACCGTCGCCTACGCTAGGAATTTTTCTCAGAGTAGAATTTATTTCTTTTTTTATTCTGTTATAAGTTGGATCAATTCTGAATTGGCTTAAATACTTAGATATGCCTCCAACATTTTTAGAAATAGACATTTGATTATCATTAAGAACAATAATCATTTTTGCTTTTCTAAATCCTACATCATTTAAAGCTTCAAAAGCCATTCCACCTGTTAGTGCACCATCACCTATTACAGAAATTACATTATAATCTTCTTTTTGTAAATCTCTGGCTCTAGCAATTCCAAGCCCAGCAGAAATGGAAGTACTACTATGTCCTGATTCAAAAATATCGTATTTACTTTCTTCTCTTTTAGGAAAACCACTTAACCCACCATAACTTCTAAGTGAATCAAATTTATCTTTTCTTCCTGTAAGAATTTTATGTACGTAAGATTGATGACCTACATCCCAAATTATTTTATCTTTATCTAAATTAAAAACATTGTATAAACTTAATGTTAACTCTACTACACCTAAATTAGAAGCTAAGTGTCCTCCAGTTTTAGATACTTTTTCAATTAGAAAATCTCTAATTTCTTGTGAAAATGCATCCAATTCCTCTATAGTCATTTTTTTTACTTTATTTATATCATTAAAATCATTTAAAATTTTGCTCATATATCTCTATCCTCTTTTATTAAATGTATTATTTTTACCCACATTTATGGGGATATTATATCATATAATAATATTTTATTCAAAAGCTATTTTGGCTAAGCAAACAAGTTAATAGCCCTTTATACACAACTTATTAATTGTTTAACACTTGTGTATTTTAATATTCCCTTTTCAATAAAAGCTCTGTGATTTCTTCTAGTTTTTTTGTATTTATGGTAAGATCTTTTAATATTTGGGAACATTCTTCTGTTAATTCATTGCATTTTTCCTTGCATTTTTCAAGCCCATACATAGTTATAAAATTTGTTTTATTATTACATTCGTCACTTTTCACATTTTTACCTAAAATAGCAACGTCACCAATTACATCCAATATATCATCCTTTATTTGAAATGCTAAGCCTAATTTGTCACCATACTCTTTTAATTTTTGTAAATCTCTATTATTGGCATTGCCTAATATAGCACCACATACTATCGCGGCTTTAATTAGTTGTCCTGTCTTGTTTTTATGCATATATAGAAGTTCTTCCGCAGATATTACGATGCCTTCGCTTAAAATGTCACAAATTTGTCCTGCTATCATACCCTCAGCTCCAGAAGCTTCTGCTATGATGGTACTTGCCTTAATTTTATTTAAACTTCCATCTAAACATTGATTTAGCATTATTATCATGGCTTCATTTAATAATCCATCTCCTGCAAGTACTGCTATTGCCTCACCGTATATTTTATGATTTGTAGGCTTTCCTCTACGTAAATCATCGTTATCCATACAAGGCAGATCATCATGAATGAGTGAATATGTATGAATCATTTCCATGGCTGCTGCAAAAGGTAAAATATCCTTATAGTCTTCCTTATACATAGCATATGTAAGAAGCATTAATATTGGTCTAACTCTTTTACCTCCGACTTTTATACTATAAATCATTGCCTCAAAATTTCTATTATTAACTTCTGCCTTCTTATTAAAGTAATCACTTATCCACTGTTCTACTGAATCCTTAAGCAACTTTATGTTCATTTTATCCCTTCTTTTCACTATAATATTAACTAACTTTTAACTTTATCTGTAAGTTCCATGAAATCTCTTTCACCTTCATCTGTTAATATTTTTATTTTACCTTCTGTATCATTTAAAATTTTATATAAACTATTGCAAATTTTTATACCTTCTTCGTAATTAATCATAGTTTGTTCTAAAGTAACTTCGCTTCCATCCATTAGATTTACAATCTCTTCAAGTCTTCCCATCATGTTTTCATAAGTTTCTTTTTTCTTTGCCATTAAAACTCCTCCAAATCACTTAATTTAAATCCTGCACTGCCATCTTTCAATGTAATTTTAACCTCTTTTATATTTTTCAAATTACTTATTTCACTAATTACCTCATTTTCATTATTTTGCAATACTGCATATCCCTTATTCAATACATTTAAAGGGTTATGTGCGCACAAAAGAGCATTATATTTTGATAATTTCTGCTTTTCCAGTGAAATTATTGCATTAAATTTATAATTTAGATTTTGTTTTAAATTATCTATATAAGTATATTGATTAACTACATAATTTAAAGGGTTATTTATTTTCAAAGTTTTATTTAGTAAATTAATTTTATTATATTCATTAGTAACCTTAAATTTCACAGATCTTAGTAGTAACTCCCTAAATGATATAATTTCATTATTTAAATCTTTTAAATCTCTCACAGCAATTTCTGCCGCTGCAGATGGAGTTGGTGCTCTATGGTCACTTACAAAATCTGCTATAGTAAAGTCTGTTTCATGACCAATTCCAGTAATTATAGGTATATTGGACGAATATATTACGTTTGCTAAATTTTCTTCATTAAACGCCCATAATTCTTCTATTGAGCCTCCTCCTCTTGCTATAATAATTAAATCAACATTTTTTGAAGTATTAAAATATCTTACACCTTGTGCAACGTCTGTGCTCGCATTTACCCCTTGAACAAGCGCTGGGTATATCAGCATGTTAACATTTACGTTACGTCTTGTAGCCACATTAATAATATCTTTAATTGCTGCTCCTGTTTGCGATGTAATTATTCCTATTCTCGTCGGAAATAAAGGTATCTCTTTCTTATGCGCTTCGTCAAATAATCCTTTTTTTTCTAATTTTTCCTTTAATTTTTGAAAAGCTAAATATAACTGACCTTCTCCATCTGTCTCCATTGAATTGCAATAAATTTGATATGCTCCTCCACGTTCATAAACAGAAACCTTTCCTCGAATGATAACATTCATTCCATCTCTAGGCGTAATTGTAAGTTTTTGAGCCTGTGATTTAAACATTATACAATTTATCTTTCCAAATGCATCTTTTAATGAAAAATATATATGCCCACTAGAATGTAATTTTACATTAGATAGTTCTCCTTTAACGTTAGCATTATTTAATATGAAATCACTATCTATTACTTTTTTAATATATCCATTAAGGGCAGTTACTGTTAATACTTTAATAAACATTATCCCTCCAAGCGGAGCAAACATTTTTAATTAACATTGTTGTAGTCATTAGTCCCGTTCCTCCTGGAACTGGGGTGACATAACTTGCATGCTTAATAACCTCATCGAAACATACATCCCCAGTAACCTTATTATTTATCATTGTAGTTCCAACATCTATAACAACTGCTCCTTCTTTAATAAAATCACCTGTAACAAAACCTGGTTTGCCTATTGCGGCAACTATTATATCCGCAGTTTTACAAATCCCCTTCAAATTTAAAGTTTTAGAGTGACATATCGTAACCGTTGCATCTTCATTAAGTAGCAATTGTGCTGCTGGCTTTCCTACAATATTACTTCTACCAATAACAACAGCATGCTTCCCTTTAATAACGCATCCAGTATTTTTAATCATTTCAATGACACCTAAAGCAGTGCAGGGAATAAAGCTTTTCTCTCCCTTATAAAATCTACCCATATTTACGTCAGTTAATCCATCAATATCCTTATTATATGATATTTTAGAAGTAATTTCTTTTTCATTAAGATTTTTAGGTAGGGGTAATTGAATTATTATCCCATCTACACTATTATCTTCATTGAACTTTTCTATAATATCTATAATATCCTTTTGTTCTATGTCTTTATCCAAATTAACACATGTATATGAAATCCCTAATTTACTGCAGAGGTTACTTTGACTTTTTACATATGATAAAGAACCTCCATCGTCTCCTACTAATATTGTTTTAATTGATGGTACTCTGATCCCCGTACTAACCCCGTCCTTTATAATAGCCTTAATTTCGTCTCTGTACTTTTCAACTATTACCTTGCCATTAACTTTAATGCCCACATTAATCTCTCCTTTTAAATTAAAAAATATATTAACTATTACAATAAAGTTCTAACATAGCCCTAAAATCCCTCTTTCATTGGACTAAAATAACTAGTCAAAGATGCCCTTCATATCTTGCGTCAGACTTAGTGCAGGTTGCCCTAATAGTCAAACTACAAGAGGTTCCGTTAAACGATATATGACGCAAAATAGACTAGCATACCGACTAGTTATTTTATTCTTATTTATTGAAAGTTTTTTTCTAAATCATCTTCGCTAAGATACCATTTATAAAAGCTGGTGAACTATCTTCCCCATATTTTTTAGCAAGTTCTATCCCCTCATTTACAGAAACTTTACCCGGTATTTCTTCCTCAAATAATATTTCATATGTACTTATTCTTAAAATAGCTAAATTCATTTTGGACAATCTAGCCAATTTCCACTTAATTAAGTGCTTTTCAATATTTTTATCTATTTCCTTACCATTCTCATGAACTCCAGCTAACACTTTTGTAATGTATGACATATCAATATCTTTTAAATCGACATCTGTGTTCTCTTTAAAGTTCTCAATTATATCCTCATAACTCTCTTTATTTATTGACATTTCAAAGAGTAATTTCATTGCTGTTTCTCTCGACTTTCTTCTATTCATTAGTAATCCTCCTAGTTTTCACATCGTAAACTATACCTTTAATATAAGAATATAAACATAGCAATAAACACCCTCTATTACAGAGGGTGTTTATTTTTATGCTTCTATTTCCTCTAGCTTTTCTGTTTTAGGTAATACAACATTTTGTACATACACATTTACGGCTGATACTGTTAGTCCTGTCATTAGCTCTACAGATCTTTTTACATTTATTTGTGCTTTTTCAGTTACTTCTGGAATTCTAACACCATATTCAACTACAACGTGTAAATCAATTATTGCACTATTCTCTCCTACATTGACTTTAACGCCTTTAGATAAATTCTTCTTTCCACTTAATATTTGGGTTATCCCACCAACTAGACTAGCGCTCATTCCAACGATTCCTTGTATTTCAGCTACAGCGAGTCCTGCTATAACACTAACCACATCCTCGGATATTTTAACAACGCCGATTTCTGTTTCTTTTAAAATTTTATCTTCCATATTAGTACCTCCTTATTTAACTTAGGTAAAACATGACAATGCATAATCTAGTATAGCAGATAAATATTTTATTTACAAATACTATTCTTTTATCTTAACTTCAATCTTTTCTAATTTTGTTTTGCTCATTACAACATCGTTAATGCTACGAAGCTGTTCTTCTGTAAGTTGTTTTTTATCAGATTTAACTAATATTTGAACCTTGTCATTTACTATGCTACACATTGCTTCATTATACCCTAGTGCTTTTAATGCAAGTTCAATGTCTGCTTCATTCTGTGAAGCCATTGATATGTTTAAGTATTGAGCTGCAGCCGTTGCCTTTTGTGCTTTTGGAGTATTTGTATCATCGATTAAAGTTTTAATAGTTTGAAGAGTTCTTTCACTGTCTTGATCCCTTGATAATTTTGCTTCTGTAAAATATGTTGAAGCAGTTGAAGCTGTTTTGGTGTCCTTTAAAGATATTGCACTCTTCTCACTACTAAAGTCACCATCATTCACATACAATGGCCCATTCACCTTTGTTGCAAGATACCCCGCAAACACAATAAGTACTACCAACGTAACAATTATACCAGACTGTTTTTTATTCATAATATTTCCCCCCCATCTACCTTTCTCAGAAATTATATGCTACTTATTCATAGGATATACATTAACTTTATTTTCAGGCAAATTAAATAAATCAATTACTGCCTGTCTAATCCTAAGTTCTGTAATTTTTACACCTGATCCTTCCGCTACTACACATACACCAGTAATAGTTGGCTTGTATTTTTTTACAATCACAGGTTCATTATCCGAACCATTATTCGACATAACAACGGTACTTCCGTTATTATCTTGCGTAATGTTTCTTTTTCCTCCTGAAGTATCATCTTCTAATGTAGTACTTTTAGAATCAGTTACATTTACTGCAGGAACACTTTCTTCCCCACTTGCAAAATAAATCATGAGTTGTACCTTTCCAACTCCGTCTATTCCTTCTAGTGTTGTCTTAAGATTGTTTTCTAATTGCGTTTCATAATCATTTGTCTGCGTTGATGTACTTGGCGTAGCGACTTTCTCCTTTTGTGTATCACTTGCAACAGTTGAAGTTGCCTTTGGTGCTTTAAAAAAACTACTTGCTAGAACTATCACAACTGCCACCAATATAATTAATACCAAGTTCCCCAGTATCTTATCAGATTTCTTACTTTTATCGGTTTTGTTTTTGTCCTTACCACCATTTAATTTTGTCTTAATATACTCAGTAAATTTACTAAGCAAATTGTCATTGTTCATAGAAATCCCCCTGTTTTTTTATTTTTCAAACTACTTGATTATCATAAGTTTTATAAATTAATCATCATAAGTTTTATGAATTTAATTTATAAACAGTAATAACATCATTAGATATTTTTAATTTACTACTTAAAAGCTTCTTTATTTTGTTTCCTTGTTCATCCTGTAAAACATTTCTATTTGCTGTACTTACACTCGTTGTATTAATATCTATGTTTTTTATACTTTTAACCCCTTTGTCCACAACCCCAATATCGACGGTATTAATATTAAATACTCCATTTTTACTATCATAAACAATTTTTATATCTGCATTGTACTTATTTCCTGGATAAGTTTCTTCTAAGTTTGTAATGCATTCATCCTCTAAATTCTTTTTAAAATTTTGTGTTGTATTTAGTATGTTAGCATCTTTATACTTTTTAATATCTGTTTTAGAAGTACTACCCTCCATGTAACTTGTTGCCTTACTTGAATAGGAATTCAAATCAAAACCCTTATCAAAAACCTTCATTATAGGGTTTATAATTACCACAATTAACATTAGTCCTAGTACAAATTTTGCATATTTTTTTATACTATTGTCTGGTAAAATCATCTCCACTGCAGTAATAAAAAATATAGCAATGGTAATGTTTGTTATCCAGCCTTTTAATAGTTCTATCAAATTATCACCACCTCCTTTACGATTAAGTGTGCTCACTTACTTATAAGTTTAAATACTTACACTAATTTTTAGCCTGATATTATACCTTTCCCAGTGGATGCTACTATTGCAACCATTATGAAAAACATTACGCTTACTGATATTACACATGACATTAAAAGTAGAATAGAATCTCCTACTGAATTTATACAATCCACTGTACGGCTGTCACTTACTGGTTCAATTAATGCAGCTGCTGCTTTATATAAAAAAGCCATAATCAACAGTTTTATAATTGGAAATATTACTATTACTATAAGAATAATTAACCCAAGTCCACTTATTGCACTTTTTATAAGAAGTGAGTATCCGGCAACTGTAGAAATTGCATCTGATAAACATTTTCCAACTACAGGTACAAATGTATCTACTGCAAATTTTGCTGTTTTTACAGTTACTTGATCTAGGGTTTTTGCTGCTATGCTTCTTAAAGTAATTACCGCAATAAACAATGTCATAACTATTCCCTGGATCCAAAGTGCAGCTTGTTTTAAAAGTTTTGTTAAATTTTTTATTTTATAATCACTGGATATACTAGAAACAAATTGTAGTACGAAGCTCATAAATATTACAGGAATAATAATATCTACATATATTCTAGAACCAACAGTAGCAAAGCCCATTATTACTGGGTCAAGTAAGGTTGCTTCTGCAAATCCTCCAACACTCGCTAGGAGCATCATGAGTACTGGTATAAGCGCTGCCATAAAATCTGTCATGTTAAGAATAGTGCTTTTAGCAAGTTCTACTACTACATAAAAACTTTTGGTTATCATAACAATCATCACACCATAACATGCGAAATAAGCTATATTTGATAAACTCTCTTTACTAAAAGCACTTTGAAGATTATTAAGCAATGCGCAAATAATAGCAATAATCATAAGGCTCCCAATTAACTCCATTGATGCTATAACTTCTTTAAATGAGTATTTTAAAACATAACTAGAGATGTTTTTAAGACTAAAACCACCTTGTCCAGTTTTTACAAATTGTTCTACAAAAGTTTTTGGGTCCATATCATTAAATATTTCATATTTCGTTTTTACGTTAGATATGTAGTCATATAAATTACTTATCTCTTGTTGTTGCTTTGCTCCTAATTTTTTTCCCGTCTCTGTAGCTTGTACACTAATAGGAACATATATTAAACATATTAAACATATTAAAAACAGTCCCATTTTTTTCATATTATACCTCACGTTAAGATTAGTAATTTTTTTTTTCATATTCTACCTCTACATTATCTTCAAAATAGATTGCATTACTGCCATTAATATTGGTATTGCTAAAGCTAATATCAATATTTTACCAGATAATTCTACTTTAGCTGCAATACTATTCTCTCCAGCATCCCTACAAATCTCACTGCAAAAAGAAGCTAAATATGCAATGCCTAATATCTTGAAAACTGTGTTTAAATATATAACATCAATATTGGCCTTATTTGCTAACGTTTGTAAAAAGCTCATTATTATTGTAAGTTTGTTTACCATAAACAAGAAAATCAATATTCCTGCTACAATACTAGCTTGAATAGCTAAATCATCTCTTCTACCTTTAAATACAAGCACAATAAATAATGCCATGAAAGCAAATGCAACAACTTTAATTATTTCCATAATTTCCTCCTCGATTGCATCTGTGATTATTCTTCCAATGAAGATAACAATTTTAAATTGTTATCTTCATTGTCCTAAAACTGAAACAGTGTTTTCACAGAAGTAAACAGCTTGTTTACTAAATTTATAACCATCATAAGAAGTAATATTACACCCGCCAAATTTGCAACCACAGCTATATCATCTTTGCCACCACTTTTTAAAACCTTGTCGATAATAATAATTAGGATACCTGTTGCCCCTATTTTAAACAGCAAACTAACATCTAACATTTAAAAACCGCCTCCCTATATTAATGCAATTACGAGCATTGCCCCAAAAGAAAAACCTAAATACCTATACATTTTTATATTTTTGTGCATAAATTCTTCTGATATTTTAATTTGTTTTTTTAAATTATCTAAAGTAAGTGTAAACATACTATTTTGACCTTGAATATCTGACTCTCCGAGTGTTTTAGCTAAATCCAAAATAACATTTATATCATCAGTGCTTAAATATAATTTGTTTTTTATTGAATCCACTGCACTATTCATAGCCTGATACACATTCTCATATTCATTGTCAGATAAAAATTCACTGGTTTTATTGAAAAGTTCATTTATAGGCTCTTTGCTTTTATTTGCTATGCTTTTAAAAGCATCTGGCAAAAGAGCATGTACATAAGTTATCTCATTTTGAAGTTGATATATCGCTCGTTGGATTTCATTAAGTTGAAAAACTCTATATTTTAATCTTTCACTATATATAAATCCAGCCATAGTTGATGCACCTAATATCACAACACATCCGATTATTTTAATCATATTATGACCTCCACACATCTATGCCTTTAGTAAAATCATATATACATTCTATTGTTCCAATTCCATTCTTGTTGTTAAGCACTATTCCTCGTGTAAATACGTAATTATCCACAATATCTTTAAACACGATTCTTTTATATAAATCATCAATTCCAAAACCATGAATAGTTGTAATTAAATTAATTCCAGAATTTAATGCCATTAAAATACTTTCCATATCATTTTGAGTACCAATTTCATCACAAACTATCACATCAGGCGACATACTTCTAATCGCCATCATAATTCCCTGGCTCTTAGGACAATTATCTAGTACATCTGTTCGCACTCCCACATCCATTTGAGGTATTCCTTTAAAGGAACCAGCGATTTCAGACCTCTCATCGATTACAGATACATTTTTACCATGAAAATTTCTGTTTTTATTTCCCTGAGATATTTGCCTCGAAATATCTCTAAGCAGGGTTGTTTTCCCACATTTTGGAGGCGATATAATAATAGTATTGTAAACTAAATTATTATGAGTAATATATGGCATTACTTTGTCAGCACAACCAATAATTTCTTTACATGCCCTTATATTTATTGATGAAATGTCTTTAATAGTTTTTATGCTATTGTTTTCAATAACACAAATTCCACATAGTCCAACTCTATGTCCACCTTTTATAGTTATATACCCCTGTCTAATCTCGTCTTCAAACGCATATATCGAGTAATTGCTAATCCGCTGCATTATGTATTTTAAATCCTCTGGCGTTGCAATATACTCCCAGATTTCCTCCTTATTCCCAACATGAATAAACAAAGGCTTGTTTACTTTTATCCTAATCTCTTCAAGTTGTTGTAAATTATTAACCTGTTCCAATTTGTTTCTAATCGTCTTAGGTAATATCTCAAATAAATCCTTTGTAGCTAACATTTTTTTCACCCTCCTATATATAATTTGTATTTTACAATCTCGTAAAATATTCCATATAACTGAAAATTTATTAACTTAATTCAGATTCATTTTACATACTATATGTATTAAGCCAAAAAAAAAGAACAAAAAAAAAGAACCAAATTGGTTCTTTTTTATTGAAAATTTATACTCTTAGCATGTAGTCACCATTTCTAGTATCTATTCTTATAGTTTCACCTTCATTTACAAACATTGGAACTTGTATTATTGCTCCTGTTTCTACAGTAGCTGGTTTTGTTACACTTGAAGATGTATTGCCTCTAACACCTGGTTCCGTACTAGTTATTACTAACTCTACAAAGTTTGGAGCTTCTACTGAAAAAGCATCATCTTTATAGAATTTTATTATAGCAAACATATTTTCTTTTAAATATTTTATAGCATCTTCAACTTTTTCGTAATTAAGTGGTATTTGTTCAAATGTTTCTTGATCCATGAAGTAGTAAAGTCCATCAGCCGCATATAAGTACTGCATTTCTTTTCTTTCTATAACAGCCTCTTGTAATTTGGTAGTTGGGTTAAACGTTTTTTCTGTAACCCCTTGATTGATAACGTTTCTTAATTTAGTTCTAACAAATGCAGCACCCTTACCAGGTTTTACATGCAAAAAATCTATTACAGTGTAAACTTGTCCACCTTCATCAAATGTAGTTCCTTTTCTTATGTCTCCCGCTGATATCATTTTGTATCCCTCCAAAATTCATTAATAATTCAATTAACCCATTTATATTATAACCTTACCAGGTAAATTAATACCATATTGTTCTATTGCATAAATATTTAAAAGATGTATTTCAATTACATCAATACTTATTGTTTATCTTTTCTAATTTAAGCTTCCCATAATATTATTTTATCTTTTGC
>DHIM01000029.1:0-203 GCA_002403785.1 Clostridium sp. UBA4746 | reverse complement strand
ATATTATTTTATCTTTTGCCGAGTATTCTTAAACTTGGCCCGTTTATGACTAAAATTTTTATATGTATTGCCTACTTAAAAAAATATTTTATAACCACACCAAATATAAATATTACAGTGGAACAATGTTATTTTATCAAAACTTAATGATATTTGCAAATATAATTATATATTTTTTGAATAATTATATATTTTTTTAACTA
>DHIM01000364.1 GCA_002403785.1 Clostridium sp. UBA4746 | reverse complement strand
TAATCACTTATCTCAATTATTGCCAAGAAAGAGTACATTATATTCTGTTTACACAAAATTATTTACAGGCCCGGTAGTATTTATTTTTTAGAGTTAGATCCAACCTAATTTACACCTTCTAATTATCCATTCCACCGTTTACATTTATCATATGTAATCCCAAATTGATCTAAAACCTTCATAACATGATGGTTTACTATATCTTCTATACTTTTAGGATTATTATAAAATGCTGGCATTGGAGGAACCATTTTTACCCCTATTCGTGATAATTTAAGCATATTCTCTAGATGTATCGAGTTAAGGGGAGTTTCTCTTGGACATAGTATAAGCTTTCTTCCTTCTTTTATCATAACACCCGCTGACCTTGAAATCAGGTTGTCATCATAACCATTTGCAATTGAACTAAGGGTTTTCATGCTACAAGGCAAAATTATCATTCCATCTGTTATAAAGGATCCACTGGAGGTTTTCCCCCCTAAGTTCTTGTTATCATATAAAAAAGTTGGTAGGCTTTCTAAATAATTCATAGAATAATCAGTTTCAGTTATTAAGTTATTTTTAGCCCATTCACTTATAATAAGATGAGTATTTACTTCTTTTATATCTTTTAATACTTCAAGCAGTTTTACAGCATAAATTACGCCCGTTGCGCCTGTAACTCCAATTACTAATTCCATTATTTATTCCTCCTCGTACATTGTTCATCATCTTATTTTATTTTATAATCTTATAATTCATTAAACAACAAGAAAACATACCTAAACTAAACAGTTAGGGTATGTTTTCTAATTATATTAAGTTTTATTATACAATCCTATCAGTATAAAGTAAAACTCTTGATGTTTGCTCCCCATTCTGGGTTGTTATTCTATATACATGCACTTTACTTCCAACTATGTCATTTATAATTTCATAATGTTTATTGGTAAGAACTGCATTTGAATAGACACTAAATGTTAAAGTTTTATTTTGTATTGAAGATTCTAGATATATTGGATACGAATACGTATTTTTAAATCTATAATCTAAAAGTCCATAGGCAACTGTAGCATCTAAACCTCTACCAATATAAGTAGAGCGCAAAGTGTGTGCGTATCTTTCCCTAGAAACTATACTAGTTCTAAGCATTGCATTATAAAGTGTGGTTGAAACTTGGCATGTACCACCACCTATATCAGGTACATCTTTATTATTTACAATTCCGATTGCCGTTTTATATCCATTGGCGGTAGATCTTTCACCTACAACATCATTAAAACTAAAAATTTCACCCGGCATAACTATATGTCCATTTACAGCACTAGAAGCTATTCTAATATTTGTTGATCGATTTTCAGTTGAAGAGCCAAAGTAAGTTGTAAAACTAGATATTATTGTATTTACACCTACTAAAGCACTTTCTTTAATTTTAGGTAATACACTTATTAATTTCGGTTGTATTAATAAATATTGTTCTTGATCAAGATTATTAACTTTATTTTTTATATCTTTTTTTAAACTGGCAGAATCAATACTGCGACCGTTCGCTTCTTTAGTTACAATTAGTGCCTCAGAGCTGTTTCTAATAATAGCAGCATTTGTTGCTTTTATACTAACATCTTTTACAATATTTTTAAGAACTGTGTCTACAATAGCATAATTGTATGTATGTGTAAGTTCAAATTTTTTATCTCCAGGGGATGCTATAGCAAAGTATTTTTGAAATATATTTCCTTGTCTTCCAATAGCATAAGCTTTATCAACGATTGCACTATAATTATATTTCATATCAAGTTTAGATGCATCAATTGTATATTGTTTCCCATTAACCTTTATTGTTATATTTTTTTTAGCAATAATATTATTGTGTTTTTGTATAATAGATTTTGTCGCTTCGACCTTAGTTTTTCCACTTAAATTTATATCTTCTACCCACACCTTTGGATATATCTTTGTTTCGTATTTTGATAAAGAAGAATATATAATAATTCCTTGTATTACCAATAGTAATCCGACTACCCCACCTACTATTATTGCAGACTTCAGTTTCTTTTTCTTTTGCTTTTCTGGTTCTAAAACAACACCCAACCCCATATTTTTCCCCTTTTCAGTTAATTGATATTAACCATTTTTCATATGTATTTCGTATATATTACATATATATATAATAATAAAACTATTGCAGAAATTTTACAATAGCTTTGTTTAAATATGTTATACAAAATATTTTTTAGCTTTCGAAGTGTATTTAATAAAATTTAAAATTAACTTTATTAAGCAAATGGCTAACTTTTAAACACATTTAGCCGAATATAAGGTAGAGGAGATAAAAGCAGACAACCAAGGCAATAAGGTTCATGTACGAAACATGGGGGCAACTTATTCAACAGATGCTTTTTCATTCTTCATGCATAAATAGTTAATGAAAAATATAAGTAAATTTATTGTAAAGGAGCTATAGTATAAATGAAGAAACATTCTAAATTATTTTTGGGGGCATGTATTGCAATATCCTGTATGTTACCATCTTTTAGTGTAAAAGCTATAACAAGTAAGTCGAGTTCTAGTAATGTTAAGGTTAATCAAGCAAGTATTTCAGCTGTTAAAGCCGTTAAGAAGATACAGCTATTGCCTATAACATCCATTGAGAGCCCAACCCTGAGTAAATCTCCTAAGGGAACAAATCTAAGCGTTGGTGGATGGGCATTAAATCCAAAAGGTGTTAAAGAGATAAAGGTTTATGTCAATAAGGTTTTATGTGGAAAGGCTAATTATGGTTTGATTAGGAATGATATAAAAAAGATTTATCCGTCCTATATTAACTCTGTTAAATCAGGTTTTAATTATACTATTAATGCTAGTAAACTAATTGTAGGGAAAAATACTATAAAAATAGTAACTATAGGCAATAACGGGAGTATTAAAGAAACGAGTAAAATAATAGAATTATATTCAGGCAATAATACAATAAATATAAACTCACCTATTTATAAAGTGAGTGGTCAACAAATAAATGTTAGTGGATGGGCTATCAATATATCAAAGATAAAACAAGTTAACATGTATTTTAATAATAAACTTTTAGGCAAGGCCGCTTATGGAAACACGAGAACAGATATAAACAAGATTTATCCTGGATATCCTAGTGGAAATTACAGTGGGTTTAGTTATACAATTCCTTTGAAAAACATTTCACCTGGAACTTATGATTTAAAGACACAAGCGGTAGGCGTAAATGGAACAGTTAAAACTATAAGTAAAAAAATATTAGTAGAGAAGAGAAAACCTTTAGGGTCTATTGAGTCTCCAGTAAAAAGTAATTTATTAAATGCGACTACTATAGATGTTAAAGGATGGGGGTTAAATGCAGAGGGAGTAAAATCAATTAACGTTTATGTAGATAGTAAGTTAAAAGGTAGAGCACAGCAAGGTTTAACAAGAAATGATGTTAATAAATTATACCCAGGATATATAAATGGCACTAAATCAGGTTTCCAATATAAACTAAGCACTAATGGGATAACAATTGGAAAGCACTTATTGCGTATAGAAATTATTGGTAATGATAATAGTTCGAAGATTATATCAAAGCAGTTAAATGTTTACAGCCTAGAACCTAGAGCTTATCTAAATAATATTGTAAATATTACAAAAGATAAAAATTTAGTTATAGGTGGGTGGGCAATAAACAAGTCGGGTATGAATCAAGTTAAAGTTTATATTGATGGAATATATAAAGGTAATGCGAATTATGGCCTAAATAGACCAGATATAAGTTCGGATTATTATGGTTATCCTAAGGGAGATAAAAGTGGATATAGTTTTACTAGTTCAATAAGTAGCTTATCTACTGGAAAGCATACAGTTAAAATTACTGCGGTAGGAAATGATTCAAGTAATATATCTGTTGTAAAGAGTTTTAGCGTTATAAAATTAGCTCCTATAGTAGCTATAAATGCTGATTTTAAAGATTACGCAAATTTAACGGGAAGAAAAGTATTAGCACTACGTGGATGGGCACTTAACGATTCCAAAGTAAAACAAGTTGATATTTATTTAGATGGTAAATTTAAAGCAAGTGTATCAACTAATTTGTTAAGGAAAGATGTTTTAGCTGCTTATCCAAAGTATCCATATTCGATTAACTCTGGTTATGCATATAATCTAGGTATAGATACAATAGGACCTGGAACTCATACAATCACGATATATGGTACAGGGTATGATAATACTATTGTTTCTAAGAGCATCCACTTTATGACGCAAGTAACTATTGTGATTGATGCAGGGCATAATTATGGTGGTGATGATGGAGCTTATAAAACTATATTTGGGGTTACCTATGTGGAAAGAAATTTAAATATGCAGTTAGCTCTTAAAGTACAAAACAAGTTAGTACAGTATGGGTTTAATGTAATAATGACAAGAAACCAAAATGATGTATCTAAAGAGGATGCAATTACTAGTTTGAAAAAAAGAGTTGATATGGCGAA
The DNA here is from genome assembly GCA_002403785.1 of Clostridium sp. UBA4746. Classification (GTDB taxonomy): domain Bacteria; phylum Bacillota; class Clostridia; order Clostridiales; family Clostridiaceae; genus Clostridium_AD. The sequence continues at coordinate 27,187 of DHIM01000364.1, read as the reverse complement.
TAATGCCAAGGCAGATTTATTTCTTAGTATACATCATGATTTCGCATTTAGTTCAGCAGCTAGTGGTATAAGTGCACATTATAGTACTTATAGACCAAATTTAGACAAAAGTGGAGTAGTAATGAGAAACGGTATATATTACGATGCAACTCCAAATGAGGTAGCTATGAAAAGTGCTATTATAGGTCAGCAATTATTAAACTCTTTGGCTACTTTAGGTTACACGAATAGAGGGATAAGTGATCATAATTTGTATGTTACACAAAACACAAATATGCCTTCTGTTTTGTTTGAATGTGGATTTATAACTAACCAAACAGAAGCAGCTAAGAGTGCAAATAATTCAGAGCAAGATGCATTTGCATGTAATATGGCTTCGGTTATATATAAATTTTTCAAATAGAGCAAGAGAGATAATTTCTTGAAAAATAAAGAGTTTGGCGAAAACCTGTGAAAAGCTACCGAAATGTATTTTGGTAGCTTTTCGTCGTTAAATATACTTAGTTTATTTGTATTATAAAAAGCACATTAATAAAATGTTCATTATGAAAGCGTTTATATTAATATTGCATAGGGTAAGAAAAGAAGATATAATATGCGTAGTGGAATGAGAAATTAAGTATTTTAGGAGCTATTATGCAGTTTATGATGAAAGGGTGAAAATATGAGAAGGAAGAAAAAATTGAAAAGGGTAATTATAAGTGTGGTTATTCTTGGCGTATTAGTTTTTGGAGGAGCCATTAGTTATACATTTTATCAACTTAGTAAAATAAAAACCGTAAAAATATCAGCATCTAATGAGGATTTAGGTATTAGTTCTACAACATCTTCAAAGGCAGATAGTACGAGTGGAATAACAAATATTGCTTTATTTGGTGTGGATAGAAGAAATAAGGATGAACCGGGTCGTTCAGATTCTATAATGATACTTTCTATAGATACAAAAAACAAGAAAATTAAAATGTCTTCTATTATGAGAGATACATATGTAAAGATAAAAGGGCATGGTCAAACAAAGATTACTCATGCATATGCTTATGGTGGACCACAGCTGGCCATAAGAACTATTAATGAGAATTTTAATTTAGACATTAGAAATTATGTCACAGTTGATTTTTTTGATCTTGAAAAACTAATAAATGCTATTGGTGGAGTGAGCGTTGATGTACATAAAGATGAGATTAGTTTAATGAATAGTTACATGAGTGAAACTGCTGGAATTGAAAAAAAATCAATAACTCAAGTAACAAACTCGGGAAATCAAACTTTAAATGGACTTCAGGCTGTTGCATATTCACGAATACGATATACTGCTGGAGGAGATTTTAAGAGAACAGAAAGACAAAGAACAGTATTGTCAGCAATGCTAACAAAGATTCAGTCACTAGGGGCATCAGAATTTCCGTCCGTTGTTACTAAGCTTCTCCCATTGACTGAGACAAGCATTAGTAGTATAGACATACTAAAACTTGGGTCTAAGGTGATTGCTTCTAAATCAACTAAATTGGTTCAGGAAAGATTTCCAGTGGATGGTTATTGCTGGGGGAAAACTATAGATGGAGTGTGGTATTTGGTTGCTGATATGAAGACTACTATAGACCAAATTCATAAATTTATTTACGAAGATGTATTGCCAGTTCCTACAACTCCACAGATTTAGTGAGGGAAACTACTGAAATATATTGCGAGGGTGAGGGGGTTGGAGGGTATATATGATTAAAATATTAAAGGTTGGTATTGTAATCATTAATAAGTTACATGATTTTCTTACTACTTTTTTTGATAGCTTTGGTATGGTATTTACTGATAAGCAGCTTCATTTTATTATAATAGGTGTATTGGGTATGCTTATTTATTTTGTAGTTGATAAGTTATTCAAGGCTTTGTCAAAATACAGCATTTCTGTTTTATCGTTTATATATACAACAACTGTGCTTATGGTTATTGTTTTTGGTATCGAAATTGAGCAGAAAATCACTGGTAGTGGCCATATGGAATTTTCTGATATAGTAGCAGGACTGTGGGGATTTTCAGCATTTTTTGCTGCTTATATAATAATATATATTTTAATATCTATTATTAAAAAGAGTATTAAAAAAATACATAAAAAACAAAGATAAGCACTTTTAACAAATATAGAAAAATACAAAAGAAGTTTAAATAGTTTAGCCAGAATATAAAAAGAACCAATATTAGTAATTATATATAATATATAGATATAATTAGATAATTATTTTCATATTATCAGTAAAGTAATTAAATTTTGTGATATGATATAGAGTATGAAATGTTTTTAATTAAGAGGAGGAATTTTTAATGGATTCAGACCCCGCGCCCAACGATATAATGGTGCAACTAATACTAATTGTTATTTTAACACTGATAAATGCATTTTTCGCATCAGCAGAAATGGCAATAGTATCGATTAACAAAAATAAGATTAAACAGCTTGCCGAATCGGGCAATAAAAAAGCTTCGCTACTTGCAAAACTTATTAAGGAACCAACAAAATTTCTATCGACTATTAGAATTGGAATAACTCTAGCTGGATTTTTATCTAGTGCTTTTGCAGCTACTAGTATATCTAATAATTTGGAAGGATACTTAAATAATTTAAGTGTGCCTTATAGTCGACAATTTGCTTTAGTTGGTATAACTATTGGTTTATCTTATATAATGCTTGTGTTTGGTGAATTGTTTCCAAAACGTATAGGTTATCAAAAATCAGAAGCTATAGCAATGTTTTCAGTAAAACCCATTTTCTACGTATCTAAGGTGGTTGCTCCTTTTGAAATGTTACTTTCAGCATCAACTAATATGCTAGTTAAATTTACTGGCCTTGATAGTTGTAAGATTGAAGAAAAGTTATCAAAAGAGGAAATAATATCAATTATAGAAGTAGGACAAAAACATGGTATTATAAACGAAACTGAAAAAAAGATGATAAATAACATTATTGACTTTGATGATAAATCAGCTGAGGAAGTTATGACTCCAAGAACAGATGTATTTTTAATTGATGTTAATGAACCTGTCACTCAGTTTTTAGATCAGTTATTAGAAGGAAAGTATTCAAGAGTACCGGTTTATGATGATGATGTTGATAATATCATAGGAGTACTTTATATGAAAGATTTTATAATCGAGGCACGAAAGAATGGTTTTGAAAATGTAAATATTAAAAATATATTACATTTGCCTTATTTTGTTTATGAAAGTAAAAATATAGATGAATTATTTAAAGACTTACAAAGATCTAAAAATCATATGGCTTTACTTATAGATGAGTATGGTGGATTTTCAGGAATAGTTACTATAGAAGACCTTGTTGAAGAAGTCATGGGAAATATTGAAGATGAATATGATGATGACGAACCTGATATAAGAAAAGTTGATAATAATACTTATATAGTGAGCGGATTACTTTCTTTAGACGAATTAAATGACAATCTAGATTTAAATTTGTTCTCAAAAAATTACAATACAATAGGAGGATTTTTAATTAGTCTTATGGGATGTATTCCGAAGATAAATGAAAATAAAACTATTGAGTATGGTGATGTAGTATTTAAAATAGAGGAAGTTAAACAAAGAAGAATAGAAAAAATTAAAATATGCATATAAAAGATGCTCTACTTTTAATAGGTAGAGCATTTTTTATGAAATAAGTTTATATATAATGTTAAATTTAGTATTTTGTAAAATTAAGAAATGTGTTATGATATAAAATAGCAATAATTGTGGATACTACTAAAGGAAGAAAAGTTGTGCTTACTTGGAAGGGGCTATCAAAATTGATTACTCTTATGAATATTATTATTGTGCTTTTACTTGTATTTATGAACGCTTTTTTCGTTGCTACAGAATTTGCAATGGTGAAGGTTAGAAAATCTAGGATAGAAACATTAGTACATGAAGGTGCGCCAAATGTAAAATATACTTCAAAGGTTGTTAAAAATCTAAATTCATACTTATCTGCATGTCAGTTAGGAATAACTTTAGCGTCTCTTGGACTTGGATGGGTAGGAGAACCTGCTGTTGCAGATATGTTAGCTCCTTTATTTAGTTTATTTAATCTGCAAGAAAGTGTTATACATTCAATTTCATTTGTCGTAGGATTTTCAATTATAACGGGTTTTCATATTGTATTTGGAGAGTTAGTTCCTAAATCCCTAGCAATTATAAATACAGAGAAGATAGCCATGTATACTGCGCTACCGCTTATAATATTTTATAATATAACTTTTCCAATAATGTGGGCATTTAACCATAGTACTAGTTTAGTTTTAAAGATTTTTGGTGTTTCACTAGTTGATGAGCACGAAGTTGCGCATACTGATGAAGAAATAAAGTTACTGGTTGAAGAGAGTTATAAATATGGGTTAATTGACAAAACTGAATTAACTTTTATAGATAATATATTTGATTTTTCTGAAAAAACAGTAAAAGAAATAATGATACCACGAACTGATATGGACTGTATTTATGTTGAGGATTCTTTTGAAGAAATTATAGCATTTACAATAGATCAGCAGCATACCAGATATCCAGTATGCAAAGATAATAAGGATAATGTTATTGGATTTATACATATTAAGGATTTGTATAAGCAGAAAATTCAGGGTAATAGTCAAAATATAGAAGACATTATTCGGGAGATAAAATTTGTTCCAGAGTCGCTGTCTATTAGCGAATTATTAAAAGTATTCAAGATAGAAAAAATGCAAATGGCTATAATTATTGATGAATATGGCGGAACATTTGGACTTGTAACTGTTCAGGATATTTTAGAAGAGATCGTTGGCGAGATCCAGGATGAGTTTGATGAAGAAGGAAACGAAATTATTAAAACTGAAGATGGTAGCTACCTTGTGGATGGAAAAGTTCTTATTGAAGATGCCATTGAACTGCTTGATATAGAAATTGAGGCTGAAAATATAGATACTATTGGTGGATGGATATATTCACAGTTAAAATCTTATCCGAAAATTAATGACAAAATCGTTTATGAGAAATATGAATTCATAATACTAAAGTGTGATAGTAAGAGAATAAGTAAAGTGCTAATTAAAAAAATATTAAAGAAAGATTAACAGGCCTATTATTTATTATTTTTAACAATTTCTTAACAACAAATAGGCTGTTTGTTGATACAATGATATGAATAGTTAATTTATGAAATAATATGATATTGGGGGTAGATACATGGAAAAAATGTTCTTTGAAGTTAGAAGAGCTGCTAAAAGTGATATTGAAGAAATACGAGTACTTGCGAAAAAATCTTTTAATATTTATGCAGAGAATGCAGCAATTGCAAGATTGGTTGTACCTTTTGAGGAAACATATGATGATGTATTAAAAGCGATAGAAACTACTTATGTTTTTGTAGCTTTATTTAACGAAGAAATTATTGGTTCTGTTAGAATAGAAATAAATCCAGATAATGCTGCATATTTAACTAGATTTGGCGTTTCAGCGGAACACCAAAACAATGGTATTGGTAAGATATTAATGAATGCAGTGGATAACTTAATGGAAGAATTAAGTATTACGTACTTATATCTTCATACTTCATCAAGAATGTTTTCACTTATTAGATTTTATTATGGAAGACATTTTTATATAAAGTCAACAAACAATGATAGGGGATATATTAGAGCATTGTTATGCAAGGAATATGAAGCGGTTGAAAAAAACGAAGATAATTTAGGGTGCGACAGTGTTGTAGTTTAAAATAGTATATAGATATATAGTTTGGGCTCCAAAGGATATTGGAGTAGGCTCCAGAAAGCATTGGAGTAGGCTCCAGAAAGCAGATAAAGATCGATTACTATTTAGTATTCGGCTTATGGTTATAAAGGCTGACACACCCACGATGGCAAGAAACAGAAGTAAAAGCGAAAGCAAAAATTATTACTTCTTAATACAATCATTTAAATAGTTATAAGTGATTAAATATTAAAAAACCAGAATAAAGACAGAGCTTAAATTTCTAAGTAGCTCTGCATTTGTTCTAGTTTTTTTATTTAGTGTGTTATTGCTGATAATTAAGAATAGACATCTGAAAGTTCTACTCGTATACTTTGATCTTCACTTCGCACTTCGCTATCATATAGTGCATCTTCTTTAAGTACCTTAAACGATGGAAGTATAACTGTAAATTTACTTCCTTTACCAAATTCACTTTCAACATGTATACTACCACCATGTAATTCCACAATTGACTTAACTAAACTTAAACCAATACCTGTACCTTCCGCATTTCTTGATAGGGATTTGTCTACCTGTTTAAATCTATCAAATATCATATCTAAGTACTTGTTTTCAATGCCAATACCATTATCTTGAACTGATATATCAACAAATGCTCCTTTATCAACAACTGTTACAAGTATTTCATCGCCTTTATCTGTAAATTTTATTGCATTTGATATAAGATTTAATACTACTCTCTCTATCTTCTCAGTGTCACAAGCAATAATTTTTTCTTCTATATTTGTATCGAAAATAATGTTTAATCCTTTACTGTCAGTGAAATTGGTTACAGACATTACTATGTCTTCTACAAACTCGACTATATTGTTATTTGACAGGTTTAATTTAAAGAATCCTGCTTCAATTTTTGATAAATCAACTATGTTATTAATCATTTTAGATAATCTATAGGAATTTTGTTTAATACAATCTATATATTTAATAATTGAATCCTTATTCTCGTCTAAGGATCCACTAGTGCAGTACATATTAAATAATTGAGCTGTTGCAAATATAATATTTAGTGGTGTTTTAAGCTCATGTGATATATTAACAAGAAATTCACCCTGAAGTTTTAACGCTTTTTCCATGACTATATTCGATTTAATTTCAGGAGTAACATCTACTATTAAAATTACTAGTTCTTGAATTTCTCCATTTACTTCAAGCACGGGTTCAAAAATAATATTCCAAAATACCTCGTTCTCATTTATCACATATTTTTTTTTGTATAAATACTTGGTTTTCTTTTCTTTTAACGCTTCACTAATACATTGGGAATATTCATTCGTATCAAGGAGTCCAAATAAATCTTTAAGCATATTATTTTTTATGTTTTTAATTGATATAAGATTTGGCTTAATCAATTTAAGTATGGTAAATGCTTTTTTATTTATATCGATAATTTTTAAATCTGGACATGATAATCTAACAAGAGGTAAATCAAAAGTATCTACTATTCTGTTTAAAATTTCATAGCGCCTTCTTATTGCTTCTTCATGCCTGCAACTGTCTGTTATATCCCGGGAGGAAAGCACACCGGAAGTAAATTTTCCAAAACTATCATAAATAGGAGTTACACTAACGTCTAGTTCCAATGTTCTATGTGGAAGTTTTACTACCATTCTTTCATTTTTGAATTCTTCACCTCTCATAACTCTAAGTGATGGAATATTATCTGAATCAATTTTATCTCCATAGATATCATAAAATTTGGCTTCTTTATACCAATCACTTATATCATCTTGGCATTTACAAGAAGGAAAAAACATTTTTCTTGCTGATTTGTTAAATGAAGTGTACTGTCCTTTACTATCAAAAATAGAAATCCCTTCATCTATGTTTTCTATTATAGCTTCTGATTGCTTTTTTTGTTCTTCAATTTTTCTATATTGCTCTATAATTTTAGTAGTATCGCGAAAACATGATATTACTAAAGTTAAATCTTCAGATGCATTATAAATTGGAATTGCACTAACCTCTGCAAAATATCTTTTGTTAGGATGGCTTATGAACACATTAGCAAGGTTTACCTTTTCGCCTCTTAATGCTCTTTTTACAGGGAAATTTTCTAATGGTATTTCATTGCCTTCCATATTAAAAAACTTAGTGCTTTTAAGCTCTTGATCTATAGTCATCCCTTTGTCTGATTGGTAAACTAACCTTTTTGCTTCGGGATTTGCCATTATTATTTTACCTTTATAATCGTTAAGAACTATTCCCTCAGATAAATTTTCAACTATACTCATTAACTGTGTATTTCTTTGTTCCAACTGTATATTTTGTTGTTCTAACTGCTTTTTTTGTTGCTGGATTATCTTATTTTGAACTTCTATACTTTGATTATTCAAGAACCTTTCAGTAACCTCAGAAGTAGTTACAAATATGTATTTCATTTTCCCACTTTGAAATATAGGTGATAGAACAAAATCCCAGTAAGTTATACCTCTTGCAAACTTATCATATCTCAAATCTTTTATATATTGAGTTTCTTGAGTTTCAAGGACAGTCTCAAAAATAGCCTCACCACGCCCCCCTGCAAAATCTGTTATAGTTTCAAAGATAGGTTTACCTAAAATATTTTGAGCTTTATTAAAAGGAGAATCTTGAAAATCAAGATATTTTTGATTCGTTTTAAGTATTATTAAATCTGGTACGCTGTAAACGGATACAGCTGATATGTCATTAATAAATGTTTGTTCTATAAAAATGAGTTTGTCTGTAAGTCTGGAATTTGGTTTCTCAATGAAAGTATATTTTTGTTTATTTGTTTTGGTATTATGTAAAAGTGATATCATCACATCTATAGTTTCAAGGGACTTTGTAAATATATAACCTGAATAATTACTACATATATTATTAAGAGAAATCTGTGAAGTTATTTTTAGCATTTCCCCTATTACGTGGAGAGATTTTCCTAATAATTCATCCGAAGAAAACCCTGCAAAATCAACGAATTGACTATTAACCTCAGTTACAATGTTAGCACACGAATAAAAGCATGGTTCTATTATTTTGTTATTTAAATTATTATTATTTAACAATATACTACCCCCATTTTAAAAATACCTATGAAAATTTCATTATTATAAAGTAAGTACATTACAAAAATAGATATATAATGAGCTTTATTTTTACATTTTACCATAATTTATAATATAATACTATATTAAATATTCGAGTTATTAGAATTTTATGTATTTTTATGAGGCAATATACCACATTTTAAAATCACGTCAATTTATAGGTTAAGAGGCTAATGTACTTGTAAATTAACTTACTAAAATATATATTGGAATATTATTACATAAGTGCTATAATAATAATGATTCCACATTATGGAAAACAACATGTATAAAACGTTTTCATAGACTTAAACGGGCTATAACGACTTATAAATAAGGGGGAAAAATTGTATGCTAAAGTATAAATTAAAAGGAAAATGGCTTGTAGTAAGTAGTATAGCATTAGTATTTGCTATATTAGGTGCAGGCGGTTATTATACACAACATAAATTAGTTAAGGAAGAAAGTCCAAAAGTTGTACAAGCAGTTCAAATAAAGAAAGATCCAGTTACTAAAGTAGTTGAGATAAAACAAAATGTTTCCACTGAAGGTATCAGTGATGAAGAGTTGGTAGTTTATAATACAATGCATAAGATGATAAATACTAAAATTGTAGCAGAAGACGGAAAAATATGGGGCGAAGAATTAATAACAACAGATAGGTGCAATCAGCTAATTACAGAAGTTACAAATAGCGGATACCCTGATAAAGGTACTTTGTTACAATTTCTTACAAGGTGGAAAGATAAAGACTTTGTTAGTGGAGTTAATGAACATAATTACCTATGGAATGGACTTAATGGAACAATAGGTAAGGCAAAATCTCTTAGACCATAAATAACTAATAATATTTCAAATGTATAACCTCCTGAAAGCCATTTCCATAGAGAATAGCAAAGGTCTTAGGTACATATATAAATACTAACTTTTCATTACCTTTTGTTTGATTTGTAGTAACTACAGACCACTTTGCGGCAGGACCATGTTCTGAAACATCTGTATTAACTCCTCTGTCAGCATAAGATTCAAAATGGGTAACAATAGTTGGAACCCAAAAGAATACTCGAAAATGTGGCCATTTATCCTTACCTATAATATAATCATAATGCGGGGTTCCTCGTTTTTCAGTTGGTATACTTTTAGCTGTTGTCATAATTGAGCTTGTATCCTTTGGTTTATTAACTAAAGGTACCAAAACTAGAGGCATAAAAGATATAAATAATAATGTTATAAGTGGTAACATTACCATCCGCAATGAGTTCTTTTTATAATACATAATAACATCTCCATAATTTTTTACAATCTATTTTGTAATAATAGTATTAGTATGGTAAAAAAGACAAAGCTTTATTCATATACTAATTATTGAGAAATAGTTTGATATTATGATAGCTACTATGAATATAAAAGGACAATAAAAAAAGGCTTGATATATTATAAAGTATATCAAACCTTTTTTTGTTTTTTATTTTATTAAGCCTTTAGATCTTAAAAAGTCTTCTGCAACTGTTCTGGATTGTGCACCATTATCTACTTTATAGTTCATAGTACGCATTTCATCATCGGTTATTTTTCCTTGTAAAAGTTGTAATACACCATTTAACTGCGGATATTTTTTCAATGTATCTGCTCTTACTATAGGAACTGCGTAGTAAGGTGGAAAAAAGTTCTTATCATCTTTTAAAAGTTTTAAATCGAATTTTTTAATTAATCCATCAGTGGAGAATGCATCTAAAACTTGGGTTTCACCTTTTTCAATTGAGTTATATCTGAGTCCACCATCTATACCTTTTACACTTTTGAAATTTAGGCCATATGTTTTTTGAAGTCCAAGATAACCATCTGGTCTATTTGCAAAATCCATAGTAACACCAGCAGTTACTCCTTTACTTATTTTTGCTAAATCAGATATAGTTTCTAAGTTATTCTTTTTTGCAAAATCTTTTCTTACTGCCATTACATAAGTATTATTAAATCCTATTGGCTTTAACATATCTATATTATAATTCGCAGCGAAATCTTTTTTTGACTCATTATAAACTTTAGTTGGATCGGTCATAGTAGGTTTTTTTAGTATATTTACAAGACATGTTCCAGTATATTCTACATACATATCTACATCTTTTGATTTCATAGCACTAAATACTACATTAGTTCCACCTAAGTTTAATTTTCTTTCAACTTTATATTTTGTCTTAGCTTCTATTAAAGAAGAGAACATATCTCCGAGTATTAATTGTTCATTAAAGTTTTTAGATCCAACAACTATTGTGTTTTTATCTTTAAAGAAACTTACAGCTACTGAGGATAAAATAATTAAAAGAACTAATCCTGAAGCTAAAAGTTTGAACTTTTTACTAACGAAAAATGAGTTAGTTTTCTTTGTCTTTTTAGTATGAGTAACTTTTATTCCTTCAGGAACTACGATGTCTTCTACCTTACCTAAAACAAAATCTAGAACAATAGCAAGTAAACAAGCAGGAATAGCTCCAGCTAGAATCATATTATTGTTGACGGTCTGTACACCCGAGAAGACTAAATATCCAAGGCCGCCAGCACCTATGAAAGCAGCTATGGTCATAAGTCCTACTGCAGTAACGGAAGATATTCTAATACCTGACATTATAATTGGCATAGCTAGTGGGAAACGAACTTTTAGTAGTACCTGAGTATTGGTAAGTCCCATACCATCAGCGGCTTCAACAAGTGCTGGGTTTATGTTAGTTAGTCCTGTAAATGTATTTTTTACAATTGGTAGAAGAGAATACATAACTACCATTATAATTGCTGGTTTGCTACCAATACCAAGCATGGGTATTAAAAATCCAAGTAATGCAAGACTAGGCACCGATTGAACTACATTTGTAAAACCAATGACAGGAACTGAAAGTTTTCTATATCTAACTATAAGTATACCAAGTGGTATAGCAATTATTATAGCAATCACAATTGAGAATACAGTTAGTTGAATATGTTGTATTGATAAATCTATTATTTGAGATTTTCTGTCTATTATGAAATTTATAAAAGAGTTAAAACTATTCATTCACGTCTACCTCCATATCTGTAAATTGATTACTTAGTATAGATAAAAGGCTGCTTTTGGTAAGAAGGCCTGCTAGCTTATTTTTATCATCTACTACAGGAACAAAATTTATATCTTCTTTTTTTATAATTTCTAATATATCTATTATTGATTCTTCTTGATTTACTGTTATAAGTTCCTTTTGCATTATATCTTTAATTTTTACGGTCTTATCTGGATTTTTTCTTAGATTTGTTCTAATTTGTTTTAATGTAACAAGTCCAGTTAAAGTATTGTCTTTATCTATAATAAGTAAACTATCTACATTACTAGACTTCATTATTTCAATTGCTTGGAGTATTGTTCGTTCTCCGACTGATTTTATAGGCTTATCTATCATAATATCTTTTGCCTTAATTAATTCAGGCTGATTCCATATTCTGTTCTTACCTACAAAGTCGCGTACAAAGTCATTAATAGGATTTTTTAATATTTCTTCAGGAGTATCAAATTGAACCACATGTCCACCATTCATAATACAAATTTTATCACCGAGTTTTAATGCTTCATCCATATCATGAGTTACAAATATAATTGTTTTCTTGTAATTTTGTTGTATATTAAAGATTTCATCTTGAAGCTGAGTTTTCGTTATAGGGTCTAGCGCACTAAAGGGTTCATCCATGAGTATTACATCAGGATCCATTACAAAAGATCTTGCAACGCCTACTCTTTGTTGCTCTCCTCCACTTAACTGATTAGGATATTTATTTATAAATTCATCGGGGTCTAGTCCTACTAATTTTAATAACTCAATTACTTTAGTATGTATTTTATCTTTTGGCATCTTTTCTATAGAAGGTATTAACGCGATATTGTCACCTATAGTTAAATGTGGAAGAAGGCCCGCTTGTTGTATAACATAACCCATGTTACGTCTTAGTTTTATAGTGTTTTTATCTCCAATTTTTTCACCATTAATTATAATTTCACCAGAAGTTGGTGTTAGTAATTTGTTTATCATTTTCAGTGTTGTAGTTTTTCCGCAGCCACTAGGTCCGATAAAAACAACTAATTCTTTGTCTTGTATAGTAATATTTATATCTTTTAATATTTTTCTACCATTAAAACTTTTGCTTACATTTTTAAATTCAATCAAAGTTAAAACCTCCTAATTTATTACAAAGTAACAACTTCCATTATATCATTAGGTTGTTACTTTGTAAAGAATGTATGAATTCTTAGAATTTGTTATGAAATTATTATTAGACTATTAAAGTATGTTTATACAAGTCTTTTAAAATATAGCTTATATTTAAGAGTTGGACGAAAAAAGGTGATATATTCCGAAAACTATATCATCTTTTTAATAATATTATTTAATCAATTGTTATGTAAAATCTACTATTAGATTACTAAAGAAAATTTATAATAAAAAACCCTTATAGCACATTTTTTATTAAAGTGTGCTATAAGGGTTAATAATATTCTATCAGTTCTCATAAAGAAAGGTTTTAATTTTATAATAACTATTCTTGTCGCAAATTACTACAAATATGTCTTTATCTTGAAATGTAGTAGATGGACCTGGAGAAAGTATTAATTTCGCATTTCTTCTTATGCCAATTATAGTTGCTCCTGTGTTCTGCCAAAATCTAGTTTCGGATATAGTTTTATTTATAATACACATTTCAGAATGTATTTCAAATTCATAAGGAATAAATGGGTTGCTATTTTTAAATCTACTAGAATAGTCTATTAGTTCATCAATCGAATTATCTATATTTTTATCTAATTCTTTTTTCTTTTCTAGTAAATCAACGATACTTTTTTTTATAGAACTTATAGAATCTATATCTCTGAATTTATCAATAAAGCCTAAACAGTTATCTACTGAGTTTATGACTATCCCACTGCCTTTTGTTACTTTAACTATGTCCATGTCACTTAGAAGAGTTACAGATCTTCTTATGGTTTCTGGGGATACATTATACTCGCTTGCAAGAGAAGAACGACCATATAGCTTATCTCCTACAGAGAAATCCCCAGATAATATTCTATTACTAATATCAATAGCTATTTTTTTATAAATAGGTTTTAAAATAGAGTCATTTGGCATTTTTGATTTTATCAAAAGCAGTATTTATACTTTTGATAAATTCCCCCCTTCGGATGTATAATAATTTTCAATAAATAATCTATGTTAATATTATTGCGTTTCCAAATCAATTATAAATTATAATGACAAAATTGTATATAGTAGGGTTTTCGAGACTTAAATAAAAGGTTTGTTTAAGCCTTAAATTAGTAGGTTTGTTTAAACTTTATAATATGAAAATAAAATAGTTTATAACTGTGAATACCAATAAACTGATTATGTTATAAAATGCAAATAAGCTAAGGTATCTACTTTGTGCATTTGAGGAACGATTGTTTATGCAGAGTTTATAGGAATATCTATTGCCAAACTCAGGTTATAGTAATGTATATTATTGCCCTAATACAGTAATAATAAGCTAACACAAAAAATGATCTAGGGAGGAATAAAATTGAATAACAAATCTTTAAAAATAAAAATATTAAGCGGTCTGTTATGTACAGGTTTAGCATTAACGTCTACAGGTTTCACTTTTGCTTCTGTCACAAATAATAATTGCACAAAGCGGAATATTGCGACCAGTACGGATTTAAAATCTCCTGCTAATGATAAAAAATCAGGTGAGGCACATCGTGCTGAGATGAAAGTGACTTTGAAAATTGTAATTAATGAGAGCGTATATTCAAAGATTATTACAAAAACTGAAGGTGATAAGGTTTTAGAATATGTAAATGCAAAGTCCATGAAAAATAGGGGTGATTTTAAGAAATTCAAAAGTGAAAAACGAGATGGTGCAAAAGGCGGATTATTTAACGACTTGGTAACGGAGGGCATTTTGACTCAGGAAAAATCCGATGCACTTAGAAAAGGAATGTATGTTAAAACTACAGAGATAAGAACTAGGGAACTAAAAAAAGGCTTGAACATACTTGTAGTTAAAAAAGTAATAACAATAGATCAAAGCAATAAAGTTCGCGTAGCTATAATGTCAGCACATGCCCAAAGAGTAGAAATGTTTAAAAAAATGAAGGACATGAGTGAAAAAGAAAGAAAGGTTTACATGAAAAAAATGAAGAAAACTAAGGTAAGTCCAATGAAGGTGCTTATTGATAATGGTACTATAACAAAAGAACAAGAAATAGAAATACAAAAGGTATTACCACATCATAATCATGGTGAACACGGTTCTCATGGTAGCAAATAGAGAGTAGTAAACAAAAACTACCAAAGTGTATATATTAATGCACTTTAGTAGTTCTTATTTACGTATAGACCTGTGTTCATTTGTAAGTTCATTGTCTAATAGCCATTAAAATATCAGCCGGATGAATGAACTGAATAAGTTTGTTTATTTCGTCCTTAGTTTCTGTTAGCAAAAATTCGGTAAGTTGTTTTTCATTTAATCCATTGAACATGCTACACCTCCTAATTGTTATTAAGGAAACAATCCACCCATTATATGCCTTGAGTTCGTGCAGTGTCAATTGTTAAAAAAAATTAACTTAACAAGAAATTTATAACTAATACAAGAAATGTGTTAAGATATATATGTATATATTTAATAATAATTTATTTTGAGAGGAGAGTTAAGTTAATGGCTATTTTAGTATGTGGTGGAGCAGGTTACATTGGAAGTCATATGGTAGCTGAACTTCTAGAAAAAGGGGAAGAGGTTGTTGTTTTAGACAATTTACAAAAGGGGCATCATGATTCATTATTAGGTGGGAAACTTTACATCGGAGATTTAAGAGACGATGTTATACTTAATAAAGTTTTTACGGAGAATACGATAGATGCAGTTATAGATTTTGCAGCAGATTCATTAGTAGGGGAGAGTGTTGTAGAGCCTTTAAAGTATTTTGAGAATAATATTGGTTCTACTGTAAATTTACTTAAGGCTATGAGAGACCATAATGTTAAATACATAGTTTTCTCGTCGACTGCAGCAACTTACGGCGAGCCAGAGAATATCCCTATACTTGAAAATGATAAGACTTTTCCTACAAATCCCTATGGAGAGTCAAAACTTTGCGTTGAGAAAATTTTAAAATGGTGCGATAATGCTTATGGTATAAAATACACTGCTTTAAGATATTTTAATGCAGCAGGGGCACATATAAGCTCGAAAATAGGAGAAGATCATAGACCAGAATCTCATTTGATTCCTATTATACTTCAAGTTGCATTAAAGCAAAGAGAAAAGATTATGATATTTGGAGATGATTACAAAACAGAGGATGGTACTTGCGTTAGAGATTATGTTCATGTATCTGATCTTGCTAGTGCTCATTTACTTGCAGTAAAAAGGCTAAGACGAGGCGAGGATAGCGTAACTTGCAATCTTGGAAATGGAAAAGGTTTTTCTGTTCAACAAGTAATTGATGTAACTAGGAAAATTACTGGAGTGGATATTAAAGCTGAAATGGCTCCTAGACGTGCAGGAGATCCAGCAGTACTTATAGCATCCAGCGATAAGGCTAAGGAAGTTCTTGGATGGGTTCCTAAGTATGATTCTCTTGAAACTATTATAGAATCTGCATGGAATTGGCATAAAGGTCATCCACAAGGATATAAAGAATAGAGTTTCAAAAATATAAGAATTCTCCTGCGTGCCTTGAAATAAGAGCTCAGAACGTGAAATTACATTAAGAAATTCTAATCTTTTGCTTATATAAAATTCTCTAGCCTCTGGGTAGTTCTCTGGGGCGCGTAACAATTATTAATTGTTACGTGCTCTCATTCGGCGTCCTGCCTCAGGTTCGCTAGCTTCCACGTCCTGTGGAAGCTTACGAGAATTTTATATTCGCAAAAGAAGAATTACTAAATTCAATTTCAATGTTTTTTCACTTCTTATTGCAAGTCACTATGGAGAAATATAATATTTAATACACAATTGTTATAGAAATTCTTAAGGGAAGCCAAAGTGGCTTCCCTTAATTTATTAGGGAGGTATTTATTATGGAAAAGAAACTTAGATATAGATTAATTACTGGAAAAGATGATGCGAATTTTTGTAAGAGAATTTCTGAATTGCTTGACGATGGTTATAATTTATATGGAGCTCCTTCATGTACATTTAATGGAGAAGATGTAATTGTAGCACAAGCCTTAATTATTAATGATAATGCTGATAATGTGAAAAAGTAGCTCGATTATGTAATAATGTTTTATTTAGGAGGGGGGCCTTGAGCCCTACTTCCAGTAGATGTGTTTATGCAGGGGTAGCAGAAGTTAGCATATATTTAGGGGCGAATTATAGAGAGCAAGGAATAGGGAAAATTCTTTTAGAAAGTTTAACTAAATGATCAGAAGAGAATGGGTTTTGGATTTTGCAGTCAGGGATTATAAGAGAAAACATTTCAAGTATAATATTACATGAGAAATGTGGGTTTAGAGAAATTGGGATAAGAAAAAAAGTTGCTAAAATGAACAATGGAAACTGGCATGATGTTGTTTTTATGGAGCGTAGAAGCAATGAAGTTGGAATGTAAAAAGCAGACTATATTTCTTTATGAAATATGGCCTGCTTTTAATAGTTATTAGCTTTTATAAGGAATTTAGAAGTTGTATAAAATTAAATCTCTATCAGTGATTAGGTTATTAGTGAAGAATTATCGGAACACTTAAAGATGCAATGGATATAATGCTATATATAGGGAAATGTAAATGTATAAACCAATATTATATTGATTTATGAACATATACATTGACACGATATAGATAATGGTATATATTATACATAGACAAACGTGAATGTAAGGGGCGATGAAATGAAACAGAATTATGATGAAAATGCAAAAATCATTAAAGCACTTTCAGATGCAAGTAGACTTAAAATAATTGATATTTTGTCCTGCGGAGAAAAGTGTGCTTGTGATATATTAGAACATTTTGAGTTTACACAGCCAACGCTTTCACATCATATGAAGGTATTAATGGACACTGGCATTGTAAAATGCAGAAAAGAGGGACTATGGAGTTATTATTCCCTTAATAATAACAACTGTAATAAACTTATATTATTTCTTATGAATCTTGTTACAGATAAAGATGAGTGTATATGTGATGATAAAACTAAATGTGAATGTAAATAAAAAAGGAGTGTTAAATATGAAAAAAATGATAATATTTGAACCGGCTATGTGTTGCTCAACAGGAGTTTGTGGACCAGGAGTTGATAGACAACTATTAAGAATTTCTACAGTAATAAATAACTTAAACAAGAATGGTATATTAGTTGAGAGGTATAACGTATCAAGTAATCCACAAATGTTTGTTGATAACAAAACAATAAATGAAATGTTAAATGAACAAGGAGTGGATGTGCTTCCAGTTACAATGCTTGATGACGTTGTTGTTAAAACAAAGACATATCCAACGGATGAAGAGTTCTCTAATTTATTAGATGTGCCAGTAAGTGCTCTAAAATCAGCTATTAAAAAACCGTCTAAAGGCTGCGGTTGCAAGGGCGGATGTTGTTAATGCTGTAACTTAGGTGCATACAACACAAAAGGAAATACAGAAATAGCTTAATAATAAAACTGGAGGTAACTAAAAACATGGAAATTTTTAATCCGCAAAATATTAAACTTACAAAATATCTGTTTTATACAGGTAAAGGCGGAGTAGGGAAAACCTCAACCGCTTGTGCTACGGCGGTTACCCTTGCAGACAGTGGAAAAAAGGTGCTTCTTATTAGTACCGATCCTGCGTCAAATTTGCAGGATGTTTTTAACACCGAACTTACAAATAAGGGTATCCCAATTAAGGAAGTCCCAAATCTAGTTGTTGCTAATCTTGACCCAATTCAAGCTGCAGCCCAGCACAGAGAGAGTGTGATTGCCCCTTACCGTGGTAAGTTACCTGAAGCAGTGCTTAAAAATATGGAAGAGCAGCTTTCTGGCTCATGTACTGTTGAAATCGCCGCATTCAATGAATTTTCAAAATTTATAACAGATGAAAAAGTTCAGGAAGAATATGACCATATTATATTTGATACTGCGCCCACTGGGCATACCCTTAGAATGCTTCAATTGCCATCAGCGTGGAGTAGTTTTATTAGCGAAAGCACACATGGTGCATCTTGTTTAGGTCAGCTTTCTGGTCTAGAGAGTAAAAGAGAAATTTATAAAAAGGCAGTAGACACTTTATCAGATGGAGAATCAACAACGCTTGTTCTTATTTCTCGCCCTGAAATGACACCACTTAAAGAAGCGGAAAGAGCATCAAAAGAACTTTCGCAGATCGGTGTAAATAATCAAACAATGATAATAAATGGTGTGATGAGGTCTTATGATGACAGTGTATCTGAAAGTTTGTATCAAAAACAGCAAAAATCACTTACAGAAATGCCAGAAGGTTTACGAAAAATCACAACCTATATGGTGCCGCTCAGAGCTTACAATATAACAGGAATGGATAATGTTCGAGCACTTCTTGCCAAGGACAACTACAGCGTAAGCAATGAAAAGGTAAACGCTGAAACTATTCCTAAGTTAAAAGATGTTATTGAAGACTTATACAAAAGTAATAAAAAGGTAATCTTTACTATGGGTAAGGGTGGCGTAGGTAAAACTACAATTGCAGCTGCGATTGCTTTAGGACTCGCAGCAAAGGGGAGAAAAGTTCACCTTACTACTACTGATCCTGCAGCCCATCTTAAATTTGTTATTAATGAGAGCAGCAACATTACTATGAGTCACATAGATGAGCACGCAGAACTTAAAAAATATCAGGATGAAGTGCTCTCAAAAGCTAGAGAAACAATGGCTGATGAAGATATTGCCTATGTTGAAGAAGACCTTAGGTCTCCATGTACACAGGAAATTGCAGTTTTTAGAGCCTTTGCAGAAATAGTTGATAAGGCAGAAGATCAAATTGTTGTAATAGATACCGCTCCAACGGGGCACACTCTATTACTACTTGATTCCACCCAAAGTTATAACCAAGAAATTAAGCGTTCGCAGGGCTATATACCAGAATCTGTAAAAAAATTGTTGCCACGTCTTCGAAATTCTGATGAGACCGAAGTAATAATTGTAACTCTTGCTGAAGCTACACCTGTATATGAAGCAGAACGTCTAGAAGAAGATTTAAAACGTGCAAAAATTGCAACAAAATGGTGGGTTATTAACTCATCACTGTATAAGACAGGTACAACCAACAAGCTCCTATCAGCAAAAGCAAGCAATGAAATCGAATGGATTAACAAAGTTGATTCGCATACAAAGGGTAAGTTTGCTGTTATTCCTTGGAGTCCCGATGAAATCAAGGGCGATAAGCTAAATGAATTGTTAGTATAAAAGCCGACTAACTACTAAATCACTCCTTTATGATTGGTTTAGTAATTAATTTTAAAATAAGAGATAAGATTTAAAAGGGGGATTTTAATATGAAAGGGCAACCGAGACTATCATTACTTGATAGATTTCTAACCTTATGGATATTCCTTGCTATGGCAGTGGGTATTACATTAGGATATTCAGTTCCACAATTATCAGTTATTTTATCAAAACTGTCAGTAGGTAATACATCAATACCAATTGCAATTGGATTAATAATAATGCTATACCCACCACTTGCAAAGGTTAATTACAAGGCACTTGGAAAGGTGTTTAAAAATCCAAAGATTTTAGGTTTATCATTAGTCCAAAACTGGATTATTGGACCAATATTAATGTTCATACTTGCAATAGTTTTCTTAAGGTCAGATCCGGCTTTGATGACAGGACTTATACTAATAGGTGTTGCAAGATGCATCGCTATGGTAATTGTATGGAACCATTTAGCTGATGGAGATAGTGAATATGCGGCTGCTTTAGTAGCGTTTAATTCAATATTTCAGATAATATTCTATTCAGTATTTGCTTATATTTTTGTAACAGTTTTACCACCTTTATTTGGTCTTACCGGATATAAAGTTAATATTTCAATGGGAGCAGTGGCTGGATCAGTTGCAATTTATTTAGGAATTCCATTTGCTTTAGGAATGTTAACAAGGTTATTTCTAGAACCTAAAATGGGAACCGAGTGGTATACAAAAAAGTTTATTCCAAAGATTAGCCCACTCGCTTTAATTGCATTGTTATTTACAATTGTTGTTATGTTTACTTATAAAGGACAATACATTGTTCAGTTGCCTTTAGATGTAGTTAAAGTAGCTATTCCACTTTTAATTTATTTTGTTATTATGTTTTCAGTATCATTCTTTATAAGTTATAAATCAGGAATTGATTATAAGAGAACAGTAACACTCGCTTTTACAGCTGCAAGTAATAATTTTGAGCTTGCCATCGCAGTTGCAGTAGCTGTGTTTGGAATACAATCTAAAGAAGCTTTTGCGGCAGTTATTGGACCACTCGTTGAGGTTCCAGTAATGATAGGACTCGTAAATGTAGCTTTATATTGGAGAAGAAAATATTTTTCAAAAGAACAGGTTTGATTCTAGAATATTAATTAATTAAATTTATTTTCCCTCAGGCTAACTGAAATAGGTTGAGGGAAAATTGAAAATTATTACATAAGATATAAAGGAGAATGATATTATGAAACCAAAGGTAGCATTTATATGTGTTCACAATTCGTGTAGATCGCAGATGGCAGAGGCGCTTGGAAAGATGTTTGGGTCAGCTGTGTTTGAATCGTATTCAGCGGGTACTGAAACTAAACCTCGAATTAACCAAGATGCAGTTAGAATAATAAAGGATTTATATAAGGTAGACATGAATGAGACTCACACCTCAAAATTAATTGATAACATACCAGAGGCTGATATTGTAATAAAAATGGGCTGTAATGTGGTTTGCCCAATTATGGCGCACAGGCATGAGGAAGATTGGGGGCTTGTTGACCCAACGGGAAAATCAGATGAAGAATTTGTAAAAACAGCTAAGATAATTGAAGAAAAGGTTATGGATTTAAAGAAAAGAATAGAAAATAATGAAATTAGTTTAGATGCTGAAAAAATGTGGTAGTTATGGTTAATTCAAATAAAAGATGTTCATTATGAACATCTTTTTTGTCTGAAAATGATTAAAAGGGAATAAACTATATCTATATCAGTTTGTTTTTTAATATGATTTTAATCTAACACATATATAATATAAATTATAGATTAAATTATAGATTAAATTGAAAGGAGAAAAGATCAACAATATTAACCAAATAATAATATTTATATGAAAGTGAGTGAAATTTATGATATTAATATTGAAATCAATAATCATGGGTATAGTTGAAGGAATAACGGAGTTTCTTCCAATATCATCAACTGGCCATATGATTATAGTGGGTCATTTTATTAACTTTACAGGTGACTTTGCTACTTTATTTGAAATTGTTATTCAGCTGGGAGCGATTCTTGCAATAATAGTTCTTTATCGAGCTAAGTTATGGGATTCCGTAAAAAATCTAACTCCAGGCCATTCAGGATTTAAGCTCTGGTCTAATATTATTGTAGCATTTTTACCATCTGCAATATTAGGATTTATATTACATAAGAAGATAGAGGCAGCTTTGTTTGGACCAGTTCCTGTACTTGCCGCATTGATAGTTGGTGGTGTTTTAATGATATTGGTTGAAAATAAATATAGAAAAAAAGATGTAATTGGAAATGTTGATAGTATCATTCTTCCCCAAGCTGTTGTGATAGGATGTTTTCAGTGCCTTGCACTGTGGCCTGGTATGTCAAGATCAGCTTCAACAATAATGGGAGCATGGATCGTTGGTTTAAATAGCGTTGCAGCAGCAGAATTCTCCTTTTTCCTTGCAATACCTACAATGATTGGAGCAACAGCGCTAACATTATTTAAAGCTAAAATGGCACTTACTGCAATAGAGGTATTATCGTTAATAATAGGATTTGTTGTATCATTTATAGTAGCTATTATAGTTGTAGATAAATTTGTAAACTTCCTAAAGAAAAAGCGTATGAGAGTATTTGCGGTGTATAGAATAGGTGTGGGTGTATTTTTGTTAGTACTTGTATTTATGAACGTTTTAAAATAATTGTGAAGAAATTGATGGAGATAATGGAAAGGCTACTTTCATTGGTAAATAAAGAATATTGAATTAATATAAAAAGCACATTATAAAAGAGATTTATAATGTGCTTTTTATATTTTTTTGTTAACTTAAGTTTTTCTCCATTAAATGTTAAATGTAATCACTAAATATGCAACTTTTTTAACAATGTGTATGTTACTTTAATATTTCTTTAGATGTAATAAAAGGCTGTAAGTGCTAAGTAGTGATTTAATATACATAATTGTATTCTAATCATCTGGATTTTCAGATGTAGAGACAACCAACATAACTTATAAACTCTATCTAGTATAGCGTTGGCAATCTAAAATAACGTTATACATTTTAAAATAAACATAATACTAGATTTAATCAAAGCATGTTTACCAATTCTACGATACTATTAATCCAATCAATGTTAAATGTAATCACTAAATATGCAACTTTTTTAACAATTAATATGTTGCTTTAATATTTCTTTAGATGTAATATAAGGCTATAAGTGCTAAGCAGTAATTTAATATACATACTTGTATTCTAATTATCTGGATTTTCAAATGTAAAGACAACCAACAAAACTTATAAACCTTATCTAATATAGCGTTGCCAATCTAAAATAACGTTATACATTCATTAAAACAACCATATTGCTAGATTATAATTAAAGCATATTTACCAAGTTTACCATAAAATATTTAAATATCCAAATTGAAGGTTTGTAGCATACTTATTGTAAGATTTCAATTTAGAATTACTGAAAATAAGTTTTTATAAAAACCTTGGCGCTTGGAATGATTTTATAAGAAATGTTGGTAGAATCTTTGAAATATCTCGAGATTAAAAGGAAAGAGGTGGTCTTATTTATTATTAAAGGGATTAAGATATAACTTTGAATAGAGATGATTCATTAAATTTATCAAAATACTTAATAAGAAAGGATTGATTAATTTATGAAAACACTTAATAAGATGAGATTTATATCACTACTAACAACACTAGTAACAGTAGCTACGTTGCAAGGATCTACCGTATGCATGGCAAGCCAACAGAGCTTGATTGCCAACCAGAGATTTGCAGTTTTAGCAGGTACTACAATAACTAATACAGGAAAGACAGTAATCGACGGAGATGTTGGACTGTTTCCTGGTACAGCACTCACTGGTCAGAAGAGTTTATCATTGAATGGAAATGCACATCTTGCCGATGCTATTGCAAATGCAGCTAAGACAGACCTTGTGACTTCATATGACGGCGGTGATGCAAGTGTTCCGGCTACTCGTATACCTACTGAGCTTGGTGGAAAGACTTTGACTCCTGGCAAATATGATTCGGGTTCTGGAACATTTGGGATAACAGGTAATCTTACCTTAGATGCTAAGGGGGACCCTAATGCATACTTTGTATTTTATACTGCATCCACTCTCATTACGGCAACAGGGAGTAATGTTAAGCTTATCAACGGAGCGAAGCCATCTAATGTAATTTGGAGGGTAGGAAGTTCTGCAACACTCGAAACATATTCTCATTTTGAGGGACGAATATTCGCTTTAACATCCATCACAGTGAATACTGGTGCGACTGTGCGAGGACAGTTGTTAGCACGAAATGGTGCTGTTACACTAGATAGCAATATTATTAAAAATTGAATTATTGAAAACACATCTGTAAGTTAATTAGTTACCCCCAATCATAGTTAAATTATTCTACGATTGAGGGTGATTTTGGAATGTCCGCTTTTAGCGGTTCAGTTTATTTGTAAGAATTAGAACTTTTAATTTGCAAATTTAAAATCGTTACTTAAATCTGATAATTTATCTTTAAACCCTGTTGATGTGTATATCTTAAAATTAGTTGTAGTAACTATACATGATACCTTTGGAATACTGTTAATAAGGTTAATTCCTTTTTCAGGTCCAAGACTGAAAACAGTTAAAGATAAAATATCTGCAAGCATTCCATTATTAGGCACACTACCGTCAATAACTACTGTAACACTCATAACACCATTGTCTACGGGGTAACCTGTAGATGGGCTAAGTATGTGATGATATCTTTTGCCGTTTAGCATAAAATATCTTTGATAGTCACCGGAGGTAGATATTCCTTGATTTGTGATTTTAATAATACCAAGGTAATTATCACTTTCATCACTTCTAGGGTGTTTAATGCCAACTGACCATGGATTACCCTTTCCATTTTTACCAACACCATATATAGAACTTGAACCCAAATTTATTAGACCATTTTTAATATTATACTTTATATATATATTATGCACTTCATCAGCAGCAAAACCTTTTGCAATACCACCTAAGTCTATAGACATACCTTGTTGCATAAGCATGACACTATTATCCTTGTCATTTATCTTAATTTTATTGTAACCAATAAGAGGTAGTTTTGTTTTAATATTAACATCTGTTGGTTTTTTCTCTTTGTCTGTACCTATAGCCCATAGCTTTACAAGAGGACCAACAGTAATATCCCAGACTCCATTACTTATTTTTGAATATCTTTGTGATGCCACTAGCATTTTAATTATTTCTGGATGAACTTTTACATAGCTTTTTCCCGCAGCATTATTTATTTTGCTAACGTCGCTGGTAGCTATTGTAGGGCTTGCCATATTATTAATATTTTCAATCCTTTTTTCACTTTCATCAACTGCACTTTTTGCTTTGAATCCATAAGCGCTTAATTGCATAGGAGTGTCCATTGATATAAAACTTTGCTCATACACCTGTTTACTAGCCCTATTATTAATCCACCAAGTTCCAAAGAGTAAAAGAAATACTATACAAATTGCTATCATACAAATATTTTTTTTCATTAGTAAGCCTCCATTTTCTTTCAGGTATGTCATATAAGCTTTTTGCTAAAACCATTTATCTTTTTTTATAAGCAATACTATTGCAATGCATATAGTTGGAATGAATATCATTCCGAATACTACCCAAAAGGCCATTATATAATTATGCATTGGAATTCCCTGTACATTCATAGAAAAAAGTCCACTAACAAGAGTCATAGGTAATATTGCAACTTGTACAATAGTAAAGATACGCATCAGACCATTCATTGTATGGTTTGTAAGGGAAGCAAAAGTGCTATCAGCAGATTCGATAACTTCTTTATAGTTTTCAAGCATATCCCATATTTTTTCTATTTTATCAGTAATATCATCAAAATATATATCCATATCTTTAGGAAGATATTTTACAATATCTTTTTCGAGTGTTATTACAACGGGTCTTAATGGTTTAATTACACTTCTATAGTTAATTATCTGCATTTTAGTTTTTGATATAGTTTCAAGCATTGCTTTAGAACGAGTAAGAAACACTTGTTTATTTATTTCAGTAACCTTAGCTCCAATCTTATCTAGCATAGGAAAGCAATAATCAAATAAATTCTTAATTATCTCATAAAGTAATAATGCTGAACCTTTCTCCATGTATTCACTTCTTAATGCTTCGTTTAATTGGCAATTTTGTGCAAGCTCCACTAAAGGTTTGAATTCTCCTTCATGAAGTGTAACTACGTAATCATGACTTATAAAAATATCTAGTTCTACAGAGTCAATCCTATCAAGGTCTTTTTTATATCTCGGAAGGTGAAGTACAATAAAACTATAATCTTCATAGGAATCAATTTTTGATCTTTGATGCTCAGTCATACAATCTTCTAAAAGAAGATCATGAAATCCATAAGTCTCTTTAAGCATTTGATATTCCTTATTAGTAGGTCTAATGATATCAATCCATTTAAGTCCTTCAAATTCAATTATCTTTACCTCTGTTGGTAAGGTTTCAGCAATAGTTGGTTGTTTTTTCACATTTTGGAAGGGTGGTGTAAACATAAACATAATAATTTTCCTCCTTTTTATAGAGAGGATTAACCATTAGTTAAAATGAGTTATAAAACATAATCCTCTCTTTTTTAATATTAAATTGTTAGTAAAAATATCATACAGATCGGGGTTGTCTTTCACTCAAATTCGCCACCTTATTAATATATTTTCAAAATAATATTCTTAAATATTTATACAAATAAAAAATCTCTCCACATCAAGTGAAGAGATTTAAATTCGAACCAAATAAATGTTTCTTCACTCGTTGAGTTTTAGCACTGTAAAGCGTAGAACATTAGCATTCATATTCTCTATGAATGTTGTCAGCTACATTAAGTAAAACCTTAATCCGGTAATACCTGCTGACCCATTGG
>DHIM01000276.1:12974-14414 GCA_002403785.1 Clostridium sp. UBA4746 | reverse complement strand
ATATATTATTGTCAAGTGCTTTTTAATGTGATAAAATTTCATAGTAAATAAAAAGAGAGGGGGGTTTCTAATGAAAAAAATTTCTAGTGCATCAATTTGGCTCGTAGTATTTGTACTCGTGATTTTTGCATCACTGGCCTTACTTGAAACTAATAAAAATGTTAGCACACTCAGTGTTGATAAATTTCAAGAACATTGGGTTAAGAAAGATATTAAAAGTGTTCAAGTAAGAGAAGATAAAACAGTAGAAGGAGTATTAAAGGACGGAACACACTACGAAACCATAGTCCCATTAGAAAGATTAATGCAAGTTATGGACAAATACCCAAATGCAAGCGTTACGGAAACATACGTAAAGCCAGCTAGCATGCCGATGTGGTTACAAATAGTACCAACATTACTTATTATATTAATGTTAGTAGCATTTTGGTTTATGTATATGCAACAATCGCAAGGTGGCGGTGGCGGCGGTAATAGAGGTGTAATGAATTTTGGGAAAAGTAGAGCTAAAATTGCCACGCCAGATAAGAAAAAAGTTACATTTGATGATGTAGCAGGTGAGGATGAGGAAAAGGAAGAACTTGCAGAAGTTGTGGATTTCTTGAAACAACCTAAAAGATACCTAGAAGCGGGTGCGAGAATTCCTAAAGGTATTCTTCTTGTAGGACCACCAGGTACAGGTAAGACTTTACTTGCGAGGGCCGTATCAGGAGAAGCAGGAGTTCCATTTTATAGTATATCAGGTTCTGACTTCGTAGAGATGTTTGTTGGTGTTGGAGCTTCAAGAGTAAGAGATTTATTTGAGCAAGCAAAGAAAAGTGCTCCTTGTATAATATTTATTGATGAAATTGATGCAGTAGGTAGACAAAGAGGTGCCGGAGTTGGTGGAGGTCATGATGAAAGAGAACAAACTTTAAATCAACTATTAGTTGAAATGGATGGATTTGGAGTTAATGAAGGTATAATTATGATAGCTGCGACAAATAGACCAGACATATTGGATCCTGCCCTTTTAAGACCGGGTAGGTTTGATAGACATATTTTAGTGGGTGCACCTGATGTTAAAGGACGAGAAGAAATTTTAAAGGTACATTCAAAGAATAAACATTTAGCAGATGAAGTAAAGCTTGATGTATTAGCTAAAAGAACACCAGGATTTACTGGTGCAGATTTAGAGAATCTAATGAATGAAGCTGCATTACTTACAGTAAGAAACAATAAGAAAGTTATAGAAATGAAGGAGCTTGATGAGGCAGTAACTAGAGTTATTGCTGGACCAGAAAAGAAGAGTAAGGTAATAAGCGAAAAAGATAGAAAATTAACAGCATATCATGAAGCAGGGCATGCTGTAGTAATGAAATATTCTCCATTATCAGATCCAATTCATCAAATAAGTATTATACCAAGAGGTATGGCAGGCGGATACACAATGCATCTACC
>DHIM01000276.1:12370-12800 GCA_002403785.1 Clostridium sp. UBA4746 | reverse complement strand
GGTGGTAGAGTTGCAGAAAAATTAATATTGCATGATATTAGTACTGGTGCTAAAAATGATATTGATAGAGCATCAGCTATTGCAAGAAAAATGATTATGGAATATGGTATGAGTGATGAATTAGGACCAATATCATTTGGTAATGATCATAATGAAGTATTCCTTGGCAGAGATTTAGGTAAGAGCAGAAACTTTAGTGAAGAGATAGCTAATAAAATAGATTCAGAAGTTAAGGCTATTATTGATGAAGCCTATGCAAAGGCTGAAAAAATTCTCGCTGAAAATGAA
This sequence comes from Clostridium sp. UBA4746, assembly GCA_002403785.1. Taxonomy (GTDB): domain Bacteria; phylum Bacillota; class Clostridia; order Clostridiales; family Clostridiaceae; genus Clostridium_AD. The sequence continues at coordinate 12,512 of DHIM01000276.1, read as the reverse complement.
AGTAAACTACATGCAGTAGCTCAAGAACTACTACTGAAGGAAAAACTTGAAGGGGCAGAATTTGAGGCTATAATTGCTAAAGTGGAATCAAGTGGAATTGAATTATCAAAGAGCTAGCAAAAAAGAGACATACAGTTATAAC
>DHIM01000276.1:7983-12261 GCA_002403785.1 Clostridium sp. UBA4746 | reverse complement strand
ACATACAGTTATAACTGTATGTCTCTTTTTATTTGCGCCGTATGGTAAAGAGGTGTTATGCTAATTACTAATTTGTATTATTACGATTTCATATGCTTTACTGCACCTCTAATTCAACATTTACTATAAATTGTGATATAATACAAAGTATTAGTAAATAATATATGATATATTATTTAAATATTCAAGATATTCAAGTAGATTTATAATGCAAGAATTAATAATAATAATGAATTTAGAAAAATTACAGAAATGATTTAGTATAGTTATATTTTCTGTTTAATTTATATATGAGGGGTGAAGTAGATGAAGAGTGATATAGAAATAGCGCAAAGTGCAAAGATGTTACCTATACGTAAGGTAGCAGAAAAAATGGGATTAACTGAGGATGATATTGATTTATACGGTAAATATAAGTCGAAGATTTCTTTAGATGTATTAAAAAGAAATGAGAATAAAAAAGATGGAAAGTTAATATTAGTTACAGCCATCAATCCTACTCCAGCAGGAGAAGGAAAATCTACGGTTACAATAGGTCTTGCTGATGCCTTATGTAAACAAGGTAAAAATGCAGTGATAGCTTTAAGAGAACCCTCACTTGGACCAGTATTCGGCATTAAAGGTGGAGCTGCTGGTGGTGGATATGCTCAAGTTGTGCCAATGGAGGATATAAATCTCCATTTTACGGGTGATATGTATGCTATAACTGCAGCTAATAATTTATTATCGGCATCTATTGATAACCATATTCATCAAGGTAATACGCTTGGTATTGACAGCAGAAAAATTATATTTAAACGAGTTATGGATATGAATGATAGGTCTCTACGCAGTGTTGTTGTTGGACTTGGTGGTAAACCTAATGGATTTTTAAGAGAAGATGGGTTTATGATAACAGTTGCCTCAGAAATAATGGCTATTTTATGTTTATCTAAAAACCTTATGGATCTAAAAGAGAGAATGGGAAAAATATTGGTTGCTTACGACCTACAAGGTAACCCAGTTTATTGCAGTGATTTATCTGTAAATGGTGCAATGGCACTACTTATGAAGGATGCCATAAAACCAAATCTAGTTCAGACGCTAGATAATACACCTGCAATAATACATGGAGGACCATTTGCTAATATCGCTCATGGTTGCAATAGTCTCCTTGCAACAAAAATGGCTTTAAAACTAGGAGACTATGTTGTAACTGAAGCAGGGTTTGGAGCTGATTTAGGGGCTGAGAAATTCTTTGATATAAAGTGTAGGTACGGTAAATTAAAACCAGATTGCGTTGTTCTTGTGGCTACAATAAGGGCATTAAAACACCATGGTGGAGTTAAAAAAGATAAATTAAATGAACCTAATGTGGAAGCTCTTTCAAAAGGAATTGAAAATTTAGAAAAACAAATAGAAAACATTCAAAAATATGGAGTTCAGGTAATAGTATCAATAAACAAATTTGTTTTCGACACGCAGGAAGAAATTGAGTACATAAAGGAATTTTGCGCAAAGAAGGGTGTTAAAGTAGATTTAACAGAGGTTTGGGGAAAAGGAGCAGAAGGGGGCCTTGGATTAGCAAGTAAAGTCTTAGATACTTTAAATAATGAAAAAAGTGATTTTAAGGTTTTATATGATGATAAGCTCTCTATAAAAGAAAAGATAAATATTATTGCAACAGAAATATATGGAGCAGATGGAGTTGAATATACAACGTCAGCAAATAAGCAAATTGCTGAAATAGAAAAACTTGGCTTAGATAAAGTTCCTATATGCGTTGCTAAAACTCAAAAATCGCTCTCGGATAATCCGAGTCTTTTGGGAAGGCCAACAAATTTCACTATAAATGTTAAAGAAGTTAGGATTTCAAATGGAGCTGGCTTTGTTGTAGCTTTAACAGGAAACATAATGACAATGCCAGGTCTTCCTAAGATTCCAGCAGCATGTAAAATGGATATTTCTGAAGATGGGACTATATCGGGTTTATTCTAAAGAAAATTTAAAGTCGTTAATATTGATGATTATAGTATTATCGCATTAAAAATAATGATTTATCTAACTCACATCCGAATGAGGTTGTTATAGAATATATCTATAGCAACCTCATTATTAGGTGAAAAATATATTTATTGCCAGCAATAGAATATACATTATTGAAGATGATAATAATGTATAGGAGTTTATGATAAATTACACATAAACAATACGTGAGTAAGAATTTAATTGTAATAAAGCACTATAAACAGACAAATATTACTGAATTTAGAAGAAACTTATTTTTTTGAAAGTTTTCTCAAAAATATTTAGCTTGACAATTATGGTCAAGTTGTTAAAATTAGATTGATAAATTAGGAATAATTAAAATTAATATTTTATAATATTCGATAAACTAATTTTATGTTTTTTTATGAAAAAACATAAAGCAGCTTGGAGCTGTTTTATATTATATAGGCGGTGGATAAAGTGATCTTAGTTTTAGATGTTGGAAATACAAATACTGTTTTAGGTGTTTTTAAGGAAAAGAAGTTACTTGTAGAGTGGAGAATATCTACGGATGGGAAAAAAACTGCTGATGAATATGGGATTCAAGTAATGCAATTATTTTATCAGCGAAACATAAAAACAGAATGTATTAGAGGGGTAATAATTTCCTCAGTTGTTCCTAATATTATGTATTCACTAGAACATATGATAAGAAAATATTTTAATTTGGTAGCAATGGTAGTAGGACCAGGAGTGAAAACGGGGATAAATGTAAAATATGATAATCCTAAAGAAGTAGGTGCGGATAGAATCGTTAATGCTGTTTCGGCCCATGAAATTTATAAAAGATCGCTAATCTTAATAGATTTTGGCACAGCTACAACTTTTTGCGCTATAAGCAAAGATGCTGATTATTTAGGAGGAACTATATGCCCTGGTATTAAAATAGCTTCTGAAGCGCTATTCGAGAGAGCGGCAAAGCTGCCTAGGGTGGAGCTTATAAAACCAGATAAAATTATAGGCAAAAATACTGTTGCAAGTATGCAGGCTGGAATAATATATGGGTATATTGGTCAAGTAGACTATATTGTTAATATAATGAAAAGTGAAATGATTAGTATGGGAGAAGAAGAGCCTTTTGTAGTGGCCACAGGAGGACTCTCAAAACTAATATCCGAAGACTCGTTTGCTATTGATGAGTTTCATCCGAATTTAACATTAGAAGGGCTTAGAATGATTTATGAGAAGAATAGGGAATAGGTGATTTAATGAAAATATCAAATATCCACTTTGAAAACGATGTTTTTTTAGCTCCTATGGCAGGAATTACTGATATTGTGTTCAGAGGGTTATGCAAAGAATTAGGTTGTGGTCTTTTATATACTGAAATGGTAAGTGCTAAAGGATTATATTATGGTAGCAGCAATACGGGATCTCTTATGAAAATTTCAAGCTTAGAGAAACCTGTAGTTATACAGGTTTTTGGAAATGATCCTAAAATTATGGCGAGTGCCTGTGAAATATTTAATACAATGGACGATATATGTATGGTCGATGTAAATATGGGGTGTCCTGTACATAAAATAGTTAAAAATGGTGAGGGCTCAGCTTTGATGAAAACTCCTAAACTAGCAGCACAAATAATAAGAGAAATGAAGAAAGTCTCTACAAAGCCTGTAACAGTAAAGTTTAGGAAGGGATTTGATTCAAGTTGTGTCAATGCTGTAGAATTCGCTAAATATATGGAGGACGCAGGTATAGATGCTATTGCGGTTCATGGTAGAACTCGCGATCAGATGTATGAAGGCACGGCTGATTGGGATATAATAAAGGCCGTAAAAGAAAGCGTTAAAGTTCCAGTAATAGGAAATGGAGATGTATTCTCCGTGGAAGCTGCTATAAAAATAAGGGGAATTACTAATTGCGATGCTATAATGATTGCAAGAGGGGCTATGGGCAATCCATGGATATTTAGAGAGATTAATCAGGCAATAAATGGAGAAGAAGTTATATATCCTACTCCTGACGAGAAAATAGATATGTGTATAAGGCATTTGGATCTCGCTGTAAAATATTATGAGGAAACTAAAGCTGTTAGAGAAATGAGAAAACATACAGCTTGGTATATTAAAGGTCTAAACAACTGTGCTGAAATTAAGAACAAAATTAATACTAAAAATAATTATGATGAAGTAAGACGAGTCCTTCTAATTTATAAAGAGTATCTAAGGGATATAAATTCATATTAAAATATTATATATTTTAATATGAATTTATATAAATAGTAATGAATAAGATAATAGTATATTA
>DHIM01000276.1:4483-7760 GCA_002403785.1 Clostridium sp. UBA4746 | reverse complement strand
GAATAAGATAATAGTATATTAATTTATAAGGTGTTTTGTATGAAACCGATTTTATATGTGAAATCAAATATAGATAATTTGTATGATGAATCCGGATTTTTAAGTAAAATTACAGATAGACTAAAGACAAAACTAATAAGTAAAGAATACATTAAAGAACTAGATATTAAAGTTACAAGTGTAAGACTGCCACCTAATTTTAATAGAAAAGCATATCAATGTAATATAACTTATGCTAAAAAGATATGTAAGTGCAAGGAAGTGCTATTATCACCAAAAACACTGAGGCCATTGGATTATAATTATTTCAATGATTTTCAAAAACGTTTTTTGGCTTTTAGCGTTATAAAAAGCATACAACTTATGCTTAGAATCAGAAATAAAAGTTTAAAAAATTGTTGCGTTGTAATATATGATGCTTGCGAGATAATAAACTATAATATTATTCTAGAATTAGCTAAGCAAAGCAAATATATTGTATTCTTATCTCCTGATTTAACGAAGGCCAGAAATTTCGCAGATTACATTATTGCTAATTTTGGGGTATCACCTATTGTCACAAATGATGAACTCTATGCAATTAAAATAGCGGACTTTATTATATCATCTAAGAATTATGAATTCAGCTATGGAAAACTAGTATGGTTTTTAGATAACAGTATAAGCAGTGCAAACAATATTATAGCTGTAAATGATGTAAGTTATAAGGTGCCGTGGAATACTTTTAAAATTGATTTTTCAGTTGAACTTCTAGGAGCAGTATTATGTCAAATGCAAGAAAGTGATATTGAAAAAGCCTTGAAGTATAATGGCATATACTTAAAAGAAATAAAATTTAATAATATTGCAATATGTTAGTTTTATTTTGACTTACATATTGACAATATTAACTACCTGACTTATAATGGCTAAATAGTTGTACATGGATTGTTATTATAATATTAAATTTTAGACATATTAATTAGAACTAATAGTTTTATATTATATAAGTTATGTGGATTTTCTATAGTTATAGAAAAGTATTATTATGGTGGGGCATTTTATACTATTGTATTGCTATTATATAGTGAATCTATGAGTTTGACTAACTTAATTCAATAAAAATTTAAAGGGGAGAATTAAATGAGCGAGCCAAAAAAATATGTAATGACTTACGAGGGGATTACCAAATTAGAAGAAGAGTTAGAATTTCTTAAGACCGTAAAGAGAAAAGATATAACAGAGAAAATAAAGGTAGCACTTGGATATGGTGACTTAAGTGAAAATTCAGAATATGATGATGCTAAAAATGAACAAGCATTTGTAGAGGGTAGGATAATACAACTGGAAAATATGCTTAGAAATGCAAGTGTTATAGATGAAAATGATATTGAGAAAGATGTAGTAAGTATAGGCGCTATAGTTAAGGTTAAAGATTACCAATTTGACGAAGAAGTTGAATTCTACATAGTGGGTTCAGCTGAAGCAGATCCAATGGTAAATAAAATATCAAATGAATCACCAGTTGGAAGTGCACTAGTTGGAAAGAAAGTAGGAGCAATGTTAGAAGTTACTGTTCCAGATGGTGTCGGCAAGTATGAAATATTAGAGGTACGACGAGGGTAGTTGTTTAAAGATTATTTAATTTTTATAAAGTATAATTTTATAACAGATCATTACTGCAGAGCAAAGTATTTATAAAATATAAGGGTACTTAACAATTTATACTTGTTAAGTACCCTAAAGAAATATACACTTAGAAGCAGTATGGAAAATTAAAGAGTAATAACTGTTTCTGTTAAAAGAAAACTAGGAGGTATACTAATGTCAAACGAAAAAAAGAACGATGAAAAAAGCAAAGAAAAAAGTTTACATGAACTTGAATCTAAATATAATGAACAGGTTACTATAAGACGACGAAAATTATCTGCTTTAAAAGAAGAAGGTAAAGATCCCTTTGATGTGTATAAAGTTGAGAGAACTCATACATCACAAGAAGTTAAAGATAATTATGAAAAATTAGAGGGTACACAGGTTATCATAGCAGGTAGACTTATGTCTAAGAGAGTTCATGGTAAGGCGGGCTTTTCTGATGTTCATGATAGATATGGGAAAATCCAATTATACATAAAAATAGATGATGTAGGCGAAGAAAAATTAAAGGAATATAAAAGTTTCGACATAGGAGATCTTTTAAGCGTAACTGGTACACCGTTTGTTACAAAAACTGGTGAAATATCACTACATATTGTTGATTTCTGTCTTATAGCTAAATCTTTAAAACCGCTTCCAGAAAAATGGCATGGATTAAAAGATCCTGATCTAAGATATAGACAAAGAGAAGTAGATATAATAATGAACCCAGAAGTAAAGGATACATTTATTAAGAGGATATCAATAATTAGGTATATTAGAGAATTTTTAGATAATAAAGGCTTTTTGGAAGTCGAAACTCCAATATTATCGCCAATAGCGGGAGGCGCTGCAGCAAGACCATTTGTAACTCATCATAATGCACTAGACACTGATATGTATCTTAGAATTGCTACAGAATTATACTTAAAAAGGCTTATTGTTGCTGGTTTTGAAAAGGTATATGACATGGGTAAAAACTTTAGAAATGAAGGGGTAGATATAAGGCATAGTCCAGAGTTTACAGCGATAGAACTATATGAAGCTTATGCGGATTATAATGATATGATGGAAATAACTGAAAATATGATAGCTTATGTTTGTGAAAAAATTCATGGAACTACAAAGATTAACTATCAAGGAACTGAAATAGACTTTACACCACCATGGAGAAGAATTACTATGGTAGATGCAGTAAAAGAGTATTCAGGTGTGGATTTTACTCAAATTAGTACTAATGATGAAGCTAGGAAGGTAGCTAAAGAAAAGCATCTAGAATTTAAAAAAGGAATAGAAGATTGTACAAAAGCGGATATACTAAATGCACTATTTGAAGAATATGTGGAAGAACATTTAATTCAACCAACATTCCTCTGTGATTATCCTGTAGAAATATCACCTCTTACTAAGAAAAAGAGAGGAAATGACGAGTTTACAGAGAGATTTGAAGGTTTTGTATTCGGAAGAGAAGTTTGTAATGCATACTCAGAGTTAAATGATCCAGTTGTTCAAAGAGAGAGATTTATGCAACAAGCGAAAGAAAGAGAACTCGGTGATGATGAGGCTTATTTAATAGATGAAGAATTTATGAGTGCATTAGAAACCGGAATGCCTCCAACAGGTGGCTTGGGTATAGGAATTGATAGAATGGTAATGTTCTTAACGG
>DHIM01000276.1:4032-4322 GCA_002403785.1 Clostridium sp. UBA4746 | reverse complement strand
ATGGTAATGTTCTTAACGGATTCATATGCAATAAGAGATGTTATTTTATTTCCTACAATGAAACCAATTCAGTAATTCAAAATTAAAAATAAAAGGATATTTTAGTTAATCTAAAATATCTTTTTATTTTTAATATATACTTAGGTAATTTTGTATTTAAAGAAAAAGTTTCTATTTTTAACAATATATAAATCTGAATAATATAAAAAACCTATTGAATTTTTATATTTATATGTTATAATACCATTATAGTTAAAAATGATAATATTCCGCGATAGCTCAACGGTGGA
>DHIM01000276.1:0-3819 GCA_002403785.1 Clostridium sp. UBA4746 | reverse complement strand
TTCCGCGATAGCTCAACGGTGGAGCGCTCGGCTGTTAACCGATAGGTTGAAGGTTCAAATCCTTTTCGCGGAGCCATTTTTATTTTGAGATTTATCATAATTGTAAAATTCTTTATTAGAGTAATTTAACTATAGTAACTAAACATAATAATATGAAATTTAATGATGCATAAATATAATCAAATATTTCACTATGATAAAGAAAAGTAGTTGTAATACTTTATAAGAGAGGTTGTGGCTAGTGTAAACAATCAAAGTATTACTGTGAAAGGAACTTTTAAGTATATAGAATTTAGAGCAGGGCATGTGCCAATAAGGGTGGAATCGCGGAAGTAAATTTCGTCCCTTAGGGTATTGTCTTTTTTTTATATTAAAAATTTAGGAGGCATTAAAATGGAACTTAAAAAGAGCATGGATAAGGTTGTTGCATTATGCAAGACTAGAGGATTTGTATTTCCTGGATCTGATATATATGGTGGTCTCGCTAACTCGTGGGATTATGGTCCTTTAGGAGTTGAATTTAAAAATAACGTTAAAAAAGCTTGGTGGAAAAGATTTATTCAAGAAAGTCCATACAATGTGGGAGTTGATTGTGCTATACTCATGAACCCAGAAGTATGGGTTGCAACAGGTCATGTTGGAGGATTTTCAGACCCATTAATGGATTGTAAGGATTGTAAAGCTAGATTTAGAGCAGATAAATTAGTGGAAGACCATATGACGAAACTTGGAGCTGAAGTGGCTACTGCTGATGGATGGTCAAATGAGGAGCTAAAGGATTACTTAAAGAAAAACGAAATAGTATGTCCTAAATGTGGAAAAAATAATTTTACTGATATAAGAAAATTCAATTTAATGTTTAAAACATCAATGGGAATAACTGAAGATGGTAAATCAGATATATATTTAAGACCAGAAACAGCCCAAGGAATCTTTGTGAATTTTAAAAACGTTCAAAGGGCTTCAAGAAAAAAGGTTCCTTTTGGTATAGGTCAGATAGGTAAGGCTTTTAGAAATGAAATAACACCAGGAAATTTTATTTTTAGAACAAGAGAATTTGAGCAAATGGAATTAGAGTTCTTTTGTAAGCCAGGTACAGATTTAGAATGGTTTACATATTGGAAAGAGTATTGTGGGAGTTTCCTATATAATTTGGGAATGGAGAAGGAAAATTTAAGATTTAGAGATCATGATAAAGAGGAATTATCATTTTATAGTAATGCTACTTGTGATATAGAATTTTTGTTTCCTTTTGGTTGGGGTGAACTATGGGGAATTTCTGATAGAACTGATTATGATTTAAAGAAACATATGGAACATTCAGGGCAAGACTTAAGTTATCTAGATCCTATTACTAATGAAAAATATGTACCATATTGTATAGAACCGTCATTGGGTGCAGATAGAGTTGTTCTTGCATTCTTAGTTAATGCATATGATGAAGAAGAACTTAAGAATGGAGACGTAAGAACAGTGCTTCATTTACATCCAGCACTTGCACCATTTAAGGCAGCTGTTTTGCCACTCAGTAAAAAATTATCAGAAAAATCTCTCCAAGTTTTTGCTATGTTAAGTAAAAAATTTAATGTAGATTATGATGAAGCTGGAAGTATAGGAAAGAGATATAGAAGAGAAGATGAAATAGGAACACCATATTGTATAACTGTAGATTTTGATACTTTAGAAGACGATGCCGTAACAATAAGGGATAGAGACACAATGGAGCAAATAAGAGTAAACATAGATGAACTTGAAAAGTTTATAGATGATAAACTACAGTTTTAAATTAAAAGTTGTAGTTAGATGATAGAGTGTAGTATAAAATGTGGATTGTATAGTCTGTATTTATACTATGCGCTATTTTTTTATAGAATAAATTTATAGAATACTTTTCATATTACAATCGAAGTTGATAAGCAACTGCGCAAATAATTATTTAAGTGTTATAATTAGTATAAGCAAGTATGTGAAATTAATAATATAATAGAAAATATATGAAGATTACATGGAGGGCTATATGGAGAGAAGTTTTAGTGAATTTAAAGAGTTTATAAAAGGAAAAAAGGTTGGAGTTGTAGGTATAGGGGTTAGTAACATTCCTTTAATACATTTTCTAGTGGGTTTGCAGGCTGTTGTTACAGCTTTTGATAAAAAAACTTATAGTTTACTTGGGAAGGTAGCAATAGACTTTGAAAATATTGGTGTGGAGTTAGTTTTAGGTGAAGATTACTTAAATGATTTAACTGGGTTTGATGTTATTTTTAAAACACCATCCATGAGAATAGATAATCCCGCTCTTTTGAAAGCAAAACAAGAAGGAACTTATATAACATCGGAAATGGAAGAGTTCATAAAATATTGTCCGGCAAAAACTTACGGCGTAACTGGTAGCGATGGGAAAACAACTACAACTACAATAATATATAATATATTAAAAATTGAAGGATACAAGACTTGGGTTGGAGGGAACATAGGAATTCCACTCTTCTCTAATATTGAAGAAATAACTAAAGATGATAAAGTAGTATTGGAGTTGTCAAGCTTTCAGCTTATGACTATGAATGTTTCCACAGATGTAGCAATAGTGACAAATTTGAGCCCGAACCATTTGGATATTCATAAAAATATGAAAGAATATATAGATGCTAAGAAGAATATATTCAAATATCAAAGAGACGGTGATCTTCTCATATTAAATAAGGATAATGCATTGACCTATGACTTAAGAAATGAGGTTAAGGGTAAAGTTAAATACTTTAGTGTGCATGAGAAATTGGAGAACGGCGCATATTTTCAAAATGATAAATTATTCAGTCATAATAATGTAGTATGTAATCTAGAGGAAATTAAATTAAAAGGCATGCATAATGTGCAAAACTTATTAACTGCTTTTTGTGCAACTCAAGATGATGTTACAATTGAGAGCATGAGAGAAGTGGCTACTACTTTTATTGGGGTACCTCATAGAGGGGAATTTGTTCGTGAAGTAGATGGAGTTAAGTATTACAATGATTCAATAGCATCTAGTCCAACTAGAACAATAGCTAGTCTTAAAGCTTTTGGAAAGCCGGTTATATTAATAGCAGGTGGATATGATAAGAAAATACCTTTTGAACCTTTAGCAGAAGAGGGCTACTTAAATATTAAAACATTAATATTGGTAGGTGCTACTAAATATAAAATAAAAGAAGTTTTTGAACGTATATTAAAAGAAAAGAAGATTTCTTTAGAAATTATACTTGCTGAGAATTTCAACGAAGCAATTCTTACAGCTAAAGGAGTTGCTAAACTTGGTGATATAGTAACGTTATCACCAGCATGTGCAAGTTTTGATATGTTTCAAAATTTTGAGGTAAGAGGTAATAAATATAAAGAAATAGTAATGGCATTGTAATAAAAGTATAATTCCGTATGTCCTAACAAGAACTCCAGTAAAAATATTTTACTGGAGTTCTTGTTTTATCTATTAGAAGATTATAATGTTACAGTATCAGACATGATGATTTATAAGAGTATTAGTTAGGATATAAATGTTCCAAGCGTATCACTATGAGTAAAACGTAATATATGTGAGAAATAGGCATGAATATGAAAGCAGATTGATGAAATGGATAATTATAAACAAATGGTGTTTTATACATATGATATCATATTAATTGTCGCTGAAACATATAGTTAGAAATTAACTTTAAGTAGCTAGTGATCGAGTAAAAATTCATTATCAAAAGGTTATTAAATTAGTTGACAATGATGAAAAAAAGAATTACAATAATAAAAGTCATCACATGGTGACAAAAAATTGGTCTTTGAAAATTAAAC
>DHIM01000104.1:3027-13727 GCA_002403785.1 Clostridium sp. UBA4746 | reverse complement strand
TTCACGCAAGTACACATCTGCTCTCCATACAAACATACCACTATTCCAAAGAAAGTTTCCTTTTAATAGCAAATCCTTAGCTACTTCAGTATTAGGTTTTTCTAAAAATCGTTCTACTTTAAATGTAGGCATATCGCCATTTACCCTATCTCCCATTTCTATATACCCATAACCAGTTTCTGGTCTTGTGGGCAGTACGCCTATGGTTACTAGCCCCCTCTTTTTATTTGCAATTTCAACTCCTTGTAAAACAGTTTCTTTAAACTCCTTTTCATTTTCTATATAATGATCAGAAGGTAGCACTATCATGGTTGCTTCCTTATCCTGTTTTAATAGTTTAGCAGCAGATAGACCAATACATGTAGCAGTCTCTTTATTACTAGGTTCCACAAATATATTTGCTTTACTTATTTCCGGTAGCTCATTACAAATTTTATCAAAATACTCTTCATTAGTAACTACATAGATATTTTCATTGCTAACTAAGCATTTTATTCTATCCACAGTGCTTCTTAAAAAGCTCTTATTATTAATAATATTCAAAAACTGCTTAGGGTTTTGTGCACGAGATAGTGGGTAAAGTCTTGTTCCTTTTCCACCTGCCAATATTAGTACGTATAACAAAATACCACCCCAAATTATTACTCATTTTATTTTATGTAACATATGTCCATGTTGTGAAAACAATTTATAACATTACTATATTACATTTATTTTTTATTTCTTATTTCATATTGATTAGGTTTCGTATATTTTATAATTGCCACTAATCATCATTATATTTTTAAAAATAAAAAGTGTGTAAAATGAATTTTTTCATTTTACACACTTTTTATTTATATAAATTATTTATCATCTAAACTTTACTTTCTTCTTCTTTTTCTACTAAAATATTGATTTTTTCATCTAAAACATTACTATCTTCATTGCTTTCTTCACTAAAAGGCGCAATAAATTCAAAGCTATCTGTCGACATTTTGCCTCCGCTTTTCTTTAGTAATTCAAGGTCATCATATTCTTCAATGTCATATTCCTTTAAAACAGAAGATATGTCCCTTCTCCCATGCATTGGTAAACGCTTAAAGAATGAACTAAATAACTCTTCTCTAAAATACTTTGCATCTAATTTAGGAAAGTACGGCAATGGAGAGAATCCATATGCCTCAGCCTTTTTCACGCCATCAATATCATATTCAAAATAATATTTTTCAGTTCTCTTACTTAATTCTCCTATTTTAAATGATTGCCCCTCGTCATTTCTCCATATCATCCATATCATGTTCTCCACTTTGCTAGTCATTCCTCTCACCCTCTTATTAAAAAATTATACTATTATTATATTATTGATATTCTTATGATAACTATATAATAAATATCAAAACCAAAAACTACATAAATCATGTTTTTTTGTCTATTCTAATTTTTTAATTTTTGTATTAACCTCTCCATAATCAAGCTAGGATTTCTATAGAATTCACTGGCACGTATTTTAAAAAACTCCCATCCCACCCTTTCAAGGCACATTTGCATTTCATATTGTTTTTGCCAATTATAATCTTCATCCTCGGTCATTCCAATACATTTAACTGCTATTTTTTTATAATGACCCTCACTTGACAGTTGCGCTAAATCTGTCTCTACTACAAAATCTATAGTATAATTTCCTACCTTAAATTTAGATGTAAGCAGATATCCACTTTCTTTTATGCACCCTCTTATTTGCTCCTCAAAATCATTTAATAATAAATATTCCGAGGATTTAATCTCTTCCTTAGGTTCATTCTCCTCAAGGCAATATTTTAACAGGGAGTATCTAACACATTTATTACTAAGATTCTCTAAATCAACTGAGTGAAATAACCACATTTGATTCCTAGCGCGACTTGCAGCTACATTAAATCTTCTTATATCTGACCCCTTAGTTAGAGCTGTAAATTTAGCATTATTTGCAATAACCATAGATAGGAACATTACATCCCTCTCATCCCCTTGGAAGGAATAAGCATCTCCACATATGATTCTTCTTTGCAATATTTCCTCCATGCCAAGCCTCTCGACCAACATACTTAGTATTAATTCAGCTTGAGTATCCCCTAGAAGCGATATAACTCCCATAGTCATCCCATTATACCTCTCATTACTACAACACTCTAATATCTTTTCTACAACGTTCTCTGCCTCGGCTACATTTAGAGCCTTAGTTTCATCCTTGTACCCATCAGTAACTTTAGACGTTACTATAAATGGTCCAACCTTTTCCTTAGCATCTATTCTTCTTAAAGGTATTATTTCATTAGAATAACACAATTCATTACTAAATCCAATTATCTCTGGCACACATCTAAAATGTTCCTTTAGTAATAATCTACATGGGAATACCCTTAAAGCCGTATTGTATAAACTTGTTTTTAAATCAAACCATTCTGCATGTGGAATATCTTTCAAATATGTATTTATTAAAGTTTCTACAATAACATGGTCTTTTCCAATGGCCTCTGGACTTATTTGCTTTTCATCTCCTACAATAATTGCCCTCTTAGCCCTCATTAAAACAGTTATAGCTGATATGTCACTTTGACTGCTCTCATCTACAATTACCACATCAAATAGGTTATCTGTAAGCTTTAAATTTTCCATGACTCTATTTATTGGCATAATCCATACTGGAATTACATCCTTACAATTTTCCATTTCCTTTTGTGCAATTTTTCTATACTTTACTGCCTGAGTTCCCGTGCCTTTTCCTATTCTTTTTATAGCTTCCATCCAAGTAAATAGGCTCCTTTTCTGAGCCTCAGTAGTACGCTCTATTTGATTAAACCAACTTTTTTTAGAAACAAGTTCACTTATAATAATTTTTTCTTTATTTTTTTCCTGAGCTATATTTCTCTCTAAAGCCTCTACATCGTCCTCCCCCAGTTTGCACAAAAAGTCATTCCACTTTTTCCACTGCCATGCCTTTCCCCAATTTAAATTTTCTAAATTATACATGGTTTTATCTTCGTCATTCGTGATACTCTTAAGTAATTCTGGGCAGCATGCTCCTAATTTCTTTCTTAACTCTGTTAATGCTAGAACTTTATTAGATATTTGCATTAGGTTGTCCATCTCAATATAAACAGATCTCACATCATCAATGCTTCTTTTGCCTATAGATCTATGTAATCTTCCTAAGCACCCTTCGCTATTAAAGGTTTTCTTTATTTCCTCTATTTCACTACATAATTTATTATATTTGCTCATATGCCTTAAGCTCTCAAATACATCTTTAAGATACACATATGATTCTTTTTTATGCCAACTTAAATCATTGGTCAAATTCTTGTCAGGTAAAAAATTAATTATATTATTTCTAAAATCTTTGTCCCAATCGATAATTTTTCCAATACCCCTAATACCATCCGAGACCTCACTTACGTAGTTTAAGTCCGAATCATCTATGATTTTTCCGCCATAATCTTTTACTGTATTGTTCCAAATATTTTTAAGCTCTCTTTCTAAAAGCTTTAGCTTAATATATGAATCAACCACCATTATCTGCTTCTTATTATTTATAAACTCATAATCCACTTTGGAGCCCTCAAATATATATTTAAGATTTCCATGAAGCAACTTGAATAATATTCCTAAATTACCTTTTTCACTAATTGTTTTTGCTACAAGAGCAAAATCATTATTAAATTTGTTTATATCAACACCAGTTGGTAGCTCCAATTTATGATTATTTAATTCTTGTTTATACTTACTTATGTTTTTTATATATTCACTACATTTACGCACTAATTGTTGCCATAAACCTTGTGCATCGTTATTAGAATAATAATGTAGCATAACGTTATTAAGCCAGTTATTTTCTAGCAATGCAAACCTTTCTATGGCATCATCTACAAGTTTTAGTAACCTTCTATTTCCATAATCTATTGAACTAACATTATTTAAGTCTTTAATATTATCTTCATAAACATGTTCCATTTGTTCTAGTTTAGATAATTCCACTATTTTGTTACATAGACTTTCTTCCTTCGGCAATATTTCTATGTACTTTTCTATGTTATTTATTTCATTGATTTGTGTTTTTGTAATCGTTCTTGACAATGTAACTAGCTCTTTGATTTCCTGCGTAGTTAATGGCTTTTCTTTATTAAAATCCAGCTTGTCTACTATCCAAGCATGATTACTTTCATTATCTTTGACCCATTTAGCTATATGCATTAGGGTATACTTTTGCCCCTCATATTCTACCTTTTCATTCTCCCTGTCTTCAATACATTTTAGTTCTTTATATAAAGATTTCTGCGTTTCAAGGCAATTATTGTGTTTATATTTTAAAAGTTTTATTTGTCTACGCAATTCTTTAGTGTCCATGGATAAATTTTCTGTTATTTTTCTGACAGACTCGTCCAATTCTTCTAATGATTTAGTATCATTTCCTAATATGCTGATGCATAATGCCCTAACCTCTTCTGGTATTTTATTAGACAAAACCCTTAATGCTCTATCTGTTTGGCTTGTCACTAGCACTCTTTTGCCATGGGCCAAAAGATGACATATTAAATTAGCTATAGAATGGCTTTTGCCCGTACCTGGTGGTCCCTGTACAACAATCCCAAAGTTTTCAGCGAGTCTTTTGGTTATTTCCATCTGCTCCTCATTTGCAGGCAAGGGAAATAATACATCTTCTCCTACTTCTGACCATTCTTTAATCTCTTCACTATCTTGCACTACTTCTTCCTCTGAAACCAATGCTTCTATAGTTTTGGGAATAGGAAACCCCTCTCTTATTTTTGCTAGCACTTCATTTAGTTCCATATTCCAAAGTCTTGTGTCTACCTTTCGAAATATGATGCAAGGAGCATTATAAAATTGTATATTATCTTGAAACCTTATATCCGAGTCATCACTTAGCTCACCGATATAAAACTCCTCCTTGTGAGCTTTTAAGAGAATTGCTATCTCTTCAAAAATATTTGAGGCCATTTCAATATTTCTAACATCAATTGCCATATCTTTAGCTTTGTTTCTAATATTTAGTAAACTATCTAGGTTTACCTCCAAGTATTCATTTAAAAATTCAAGTTCAACATTTGTTTGATTATTATATGGCTTTAGAATAAATATCTTTTGCTTTGAGTCAAATTTTATTTCCATCTTAGTTGTAAAAATAGGATGAGCTATCTTTTTTTCTTCTTTTTCCCATGTTAATAATCCATTCGACCAAATTATCTCTAAATCTTCACTATTTTTTTCTAACCGTAAATATGTATTTTGAAACTGACTATATAACTTCTCCGCTCTCTCATCTATAGTTAACCAATAATCATTATCTTCATCACAATTAAAAGTACATCCACTAATGTTTTGGAGTTCTTTTTGCCAATATACTTTTTCATATTCATTTATATTTCTTATAGTTTTTTGATTCATATTTTTAATACTCAATAAATATGAAAATATTTTTTCTACTTTCTTATTAATACTCAAAGCTTTTCTACCTCCAACTTGTTAACTTAGGTATTTATAAAATTACCCCAATTAAATAAACTAATAGTATATAATGTAAAAAGTCTTATTAAAACTTATATGGTTTTAATAAGACTTTTTATTTATTTACAGGAATCTCTCTCAACTATTCTATAAGGTAATACAAAATGTTTTTCATCACCCTCTATATTATTTATAGATTTTATAAGCATTCTCATACTTACAGAACCCATGTCATACATTGGTTGAGATACTGTAGTCAATTTAGGATAGAATATCGAAGCTGAATAAATATCATCAAAACCCATAACATCTATGTCACCAGGAACGTTGATAGATTTATCTCTTAATGCATTTATTACTCCCATAGCGATTTCATCACTAGCACAGAATACTGCATCTATCGTTTTACCTTTATCGAGTATTGTATTAATTCCCGTATATCCATCTCTAGCCTTAACTCCACCAAGATAAATCATTTCATTATCAATGGTTATTCCCATTTCTGAGAGACCTTTAGTATACCCTGTGTACCTTTTAGATAATGCATTAACTTTATCTATAGATGTACCTATATATGCGATTTTTTTGTTGCCCTTATTAATCAAATATTTTACTGCATCCGCTGCTGCCATTACATTATCAATGGTAACACTTGGGAATATACCATCAGCATCTGTAGTTTCTACAAGAACTGTTGGCATTTCGAGTTCCTTTATTAGACTTATAACGTTGTTTTCTATGGAATTACTCATATATATAACTCCATCTATCATTTTTTCTTTAAGAATTCTTAAAGATTCCATTTCTTTTTCTACATCTAAATCTGCATTACAAAGCATAATATTATAATTATAAATATTAGCTACATCCTCACAACCTCTAACTATTTCAGGATAAAACTCATTTGATATATCCGGTATAATTATTCCTATTGTGCTAGATTTTTGTGTTTTTAAACTTCTAGCAACTATATTGGGCCTATACGACAATTTTTTTATAGCATCTTTTACTTTTTTCTTAGTGTCTTCATTTACCACATCTATATCATTTAGAACCCTAGATACTGTGGCAATAGAGACTCCCGCTTCTCGCGCGACATCTTTTATTGATGCAGCCATATTTCTCAACTCCTACTATTTTCTTATCTTATCACATTATACTGATAAAACCTTTTAATTTCAAGTGCGCATTAATATATAACATATCAAATAAAAAGTATTCAGAAAGTTTTTACCGCATACTTCTTATTATTACCAGTTTATATATTTCTTAACCTTAACTTTTTTACCGAGTGTTACATCTTTTAAAACCCAATCCTTGAATATCCTGTTTTATCCACGCAAAAAAAAAGAAAGTATGTGCTAACATCCACATACTTTCAAATTATTATTAATTATAATTTTACTAAATCTAGTTGTAAGTTCTCACCGTTTATTTTAACGCTCTTGTATTCTCTATCGTAATTATATACAATTTCAACAGATAAAGTATCCTTTTTAATTTGATCCTCAAATTTCGCTATTACACTTTGAAGCATTTCGTTTCCAGATACATATGTTCTAATCTTATCAGCAACTTCAAAGCCACTTTCTTTTCTCAAGTTTTGAATTTTGCTTAAGATTTCACGTACGTTACCTTCTTCTTTAAGCTCTTCCGTTATATGAGTAATTAATACTACTCCCATTTCGCCTTCTCCAGCAAATGCATAACCCTCAAGCCCTTGCATTGTAACAAGTAACTTTTTGCTATCTAATTCTATTTCTGTTCCAGCTACATTTATAGTAACCACGTTTCCTTTATTTATAGTTTGAGCAAGCTCCATCTGATCCATAGCTCCAATAGCTTTTTTAATACCTGGTATTAATTTACCATATGGTTTCCCAAGCACTGGCAAATTAGGTTTTATTTCAAACTTAACATATTTTGAGAGATCAGCTCCTAGCTCTACTTCCTTAATATTAAGTTCCTCTTTTACTATATGCCCATAATATTCTGGAAGAGATTTAGAACTAACTAGCATCTTAGAAAGTGGCTGTCTGTTCTTTATATTAGCAGCATTTCTTGCACTTCTTCCTAATTTAACAGTCTTATATGCCATATCCATTTCTTCTTCTAATGCTTTATCTACTTGATCTTCTCTATATTCAGGCCAAGCACATAAGTGAATGCTTTCTGGTGCACTTTTGTCAAAAGCAACTACTAGGTTTTGATATAATTCTTCTGTTATAAATGGTATAAATGGTGCAGATATTTTAGCAAAAGTTGTGATAACTTTGTATAGCGTCATATAAGCGCCTATCTTATCATCTGTAAGAGATTCTACCCAGTACCTTGATCTATTTCGTCTTACATACCAGTTAGAAAGCTCATCAACAAAATCTTCAAGTTCAAGAGCTCCTTGAGTTATTCTATAGTTTGTTAGATGCTCATCTATGTCCTTAACTAATGAGTTAAGTTTTGACATCATCCATTTATCCATAATGTTTTCAGGCTCAAAGTCTTCATATTTAGTTGGGTCAAAGTTATCAATTTCAGCATATAGAACGTAAAATGAATATACATTCCAAAGGGTTCCTATGAACTTTCTTTGTGCTTCAATAACGGCGCCTTCATAAAATCTTGAAGGTAACCACGGTGCACTAGCAGTATAAAAGTACCATCTTAAAGCATCTGCCCCTTGATTTTCAAGCACTGTAAACGGACTTAACACGTTTCCTTTATGCTTAGACATCTTAAGTCCGTTTTTATCTAATACATGCCCAAGTACTATACAGTTTTCAAATGGATTTGTATCAAACACAGTAGTAGATATTGCAAGTAATGTATAGAACCATCCTCTTGTTTGATCTACCGCTTCTGAGATAAACTGCGCTGGGAAGTTAGCTTCAAATAATTCCTTATTTTCAAAAGGATAATGATGTTGAGCGAATGGCATTGATCCTGAATCAAACCAACAATCTATAACTTCCTCGACTCTAGTCATTGACTTGCCACATTTCGGACATTTTAAATGAACCTTATCAATATATGGTTTATGAAGCTCAATACCTTCTGGCACATCTATTCCCTTTTCATTAAGTTCTGCTATGCTTCCTATCATTTCGCGATGTCCGCATTCGCATTCCCATATTGGTAGTGGAGTACCCCAATACCTTGTTCTACTTATACTCCAATCTATAACTCCTTCAAGGAATTTTCCCATTCTTCCTGATCTTACGTTATCTGGCATCCAATTAACCTTATTGTTATTTTCTATAAGTTTGTCTCTCATTGAAGACATTCTTACAAACCAGCTTTCTCTTGGATAATATAAAAGTGGTGTATCACATCTCCAACAGTGTGGGTATGAATGCGTAAATTTCTCTGCTTTATATAAGACATTGTTATCTTTTAAGTATTCCAATATCTTAGCATCAGCATCTTTTACAAAAATGCCCTTCCAAGGAGTAACACATTCTACGAACTTTCCTTCTACATCAACTAAGTTAATAAGCGGTAAATTGTATTTTTTACCGAGCAAGTTATCGTCTTCACCATAAGCTGGTGCAATATGAACTATCCCCGTACCATCGGAAAGAGTTACAAAATCTCCATGAACTATATAGAAAGCTTTTTCCTTTGGAGTATAGAAATTAAACATTTGCTCATACTCAATGCCCAAAAGAGCTTCCCCTTTAAATTCACGGACGAGCTCATATTCTCCCTCTAATTTACCTAATAAATCTCTTGAGAGTATTAAAGTCTCACCTTCTTGAACTACCTCAACATAATCATATTTTTTATTCACTGCAAGTGCTACATTACTTGGAAGCGTCCAAGGAGTTGTAGTCCAAACTAGTAAGAATTTATCTTCACCTTTTACTTTGAATTTTACGTATGCTGACATTTCTTTTACATCTTTATATCCCTGAGCTACTTCGTGAGAAGATAAAGAAGTCCCACATCTCGGACAATAAGGCATTACTTTATGACCTTTGTATAATAGATCCTTATCCCACATTTGCTTTAGTGCCCACCAAACTGATTCAATATAATCATTATGATAAGTTACATATGGGTTATCCATATCTATCCAGTATCCTACTCTCTCGGACATTTCTCTCCACATATTAACGTAGCTAAAAACACTATTTTTACATTCTTTAACGAAATTTTCTACTCCATACGCTTCTATTCCTGGTTTTCCGGTAATTCCAAGTTTCTTTTCTATTTCAAGCTCTACTGGCAACCCATGAGTATCCCAACCTGCTTTTCTAGGAACATCATACCCCTTCATTACCTTATATCTTGGAATTAAGTCCTTCATTACCCTTGTTAAAACGTGACCTATATGTGGCTTTCCGTTGGCCGTTGGCGGACCATCGTAAAAGGTAAAGGACTCGCCTCCCTTATTTAAATCAAAATTCTTTTGGATAATATTTTTTTCTTTCCAAAGCTTTAGTATATCTTTCTCTATATCCATAAAGCTTTTCGAAGTGTCATTTTTCTTATACATAATAAAACTCCTTTCCCTATTTCAATTAGTAATACTATTAGATGCAAGGAACTTTTCTCCGTAAGATAATTAGATTTATTTAACATTTAATTATCTTTTTAAATATAAAAAAACTCCACCCTAAATAGGGCGAAGTTAAATTCGTTATGCCACCTATATAATAAATGTAAATTCAAGTACAATTATACTTTATTCTTTAACGCAGAAATACGGATAAGCTTACTAATCTTTCAGCTCTCGACTCCTAGGTGATTTTCTCTAAGCCTTCACTATGGGTTCTCGCCTTATCCCACTCTCTGTAAGTTACTTGCTTAAATACTTTTCCTAATCAATGCCTTTTATTAGTCATAATCAATAATTAATATAAATCAATATGAACTTCTTACCATTATATTATAATGGATTTTTATTGTCAATTTCTTTTTAACTTTTCTTGTATCTACCATTTCAAAGTGTTTATGATTAAATTTTAGCTCTATATTATAGGGTAAATTTCATGAACTTTGGTTAATACTATTAAAGTAAACCTACAATAACGACTTTGATTATTTATTTAGCCCCTTTTAATAGATATATGTGATATAATATTAGTTAAAATCGAACTTTGTTAGCATTCAAAAATACAAATTAATATAAAATAAATGAATTAACGTTTATTTTAACTTGCAAAATTGTATCATTATTTTGCATTTTTTTAAAATTCTTGATGTTTTGTATTGAC
>DHIM01000104.1:0-2918 GCA_002403785.1 Clostridium sp. UBA4746 | reverse complement strand
GATGTTTTGTATTGACATGGTTTCATTTTTGTAATAAAATCATTTTATTTATAACTCTAGTTTAGTTATTCAAAGAAAAAAACTCTTTTCAAGTATTAAAGGGAGTATCCAGCAATCAAATCAAGTATTTCACTGAGAATATTATTCTATATCTAAAGAGGTCAATCAAGTCACTTTAGTGGCTTTGTAACAATTTAAATATAAATTTTAAAGGAGGAATATTATTTTGAAAAAATTAATTTATGTAATTCCTAAAGAAAAACATTCCGAAAAAGACATTAAAGAAATTCTACTTGCACACTCTGAGGTGAAATTCGTTTCCCTTGTCGGTATTGACTTGTCCGGGAATGACACTGATGAACGAATTCCAATTGGAATATTTTTAGATGACATTAGTGGTTTCTCGAAAGGTGCTATCCAAACTGATGGTTCATCTGTAGTATTGCCAGGTATTGCAACTCTAAACAATGCTAAATTAGACATGTTAGCAGATGTTGACTGTAATTGGTATATTGATTACAATTATGAGAACATTGACCCTGAAACAGAATTACCTATAGGTACCTTAAAAATTCCATGTACACTATTACATGATAAAATCCCAGTAGATTCAAGATCTATCTTAAAAAGATCAGTAGAAAGCTTTAAAACAACTGTTCTTAATTTATTCAAAGAAAATCCATCAGCTTTAAGTTCTTTTGATTTTGAATATAAAGATATCGATAAACTAATGCTAACTTCTGCTACAGAATTAGAATTTTGGGTAAAAACTCCTAATGATAAGGCTGATATAGAAGAACTATCTACATCTCAAGTACTAAAAGAACAATATTGGAGTAAAACTAAAGGAAATGTTAGAACAGCTCTTGAGCAAACTCTTCTCTTAATGGAAGAGTATGGTTTTGAACCTGAAATGGGGCATAAAGAAGTTGGTGGCGTAAAAGCTCAAATAGGCGAAGCTGGTTCTCTAACACATATTATGGAACAACTTGAAATAGATTGGAAGTTTTCAGATGCTCTTCAATGTGCAGATAATGAGCTATTTATCAGGAACTTAGTAAAAGAAACCTTTAGACTTAACGGTTTAGATGTTAATTTTTTAGCAAAACCTGTTCATGATGTAGCCGGAAGTGGCGAACATACTCATGTGGGACTCGCTGTAAAATTGAAAAATGGCAAGAGAGTTAACTTATTCAATTCAGATAACAAACATTTCCTAAGCACTTTAGGATATGCTTCCGCAATGGGAATACTTAAAAATTATGAAGTAATAAACCCATTTGTTTCTTCAACAAATGATTCTTTAAGAAGATTAAAAGTTGGTTTTGAGGCTCCTATTTGCATAGTAACTTCACTTGGTCATAGTGTAGATGTTCCATCTAGAAATAGATCTATACTACTCGCATTAATAAGAGACCTTGAAAGTCCTCTTGCTACAAGATTTGAACTTAGAGCTCCATGTCCACATACTAATACGTACCTAGCTTTATCTACTTTATACATGGGAATGCTAGACGGAATTGTATATGCCATTAAAAACAATAAAACAGAAGATCAACTTTTGAAAGAATTATCTAAAGCACCAGGAGATGACAGTGATTATCTAGAAAAAGATAGAGCTTACAGAAGTGAAGAAGATGTATTCGAATTTTATACAGAGGATCAACGTGCAGAGTATTTTGGAAAAGCACCTAAAACTGTTTATGAAAATGTTCGTGCATTAGACGAATCTCCTGAAAAGCTTGAAATTCTTAAGGCTTCCGGTGTATTTACCACTAGCATAATAAATAGCTTTAGAATGGCAATAACTTCTAGATGGGTTACTGAAATAAACAATAGATTATTAAACAATTATGCAGAAGAAATTAGAAAATTTAAAATGATTCATACTGTTGAAAAAGCTTTAGATTTAGATTTAGCAAATTGGCAAAAAGTTAGTGATTTAAGACAATCTCTTATGAAAGACACTTATTCTAAAACTAGCCTATTTACTAAGATAAAAGAAGCTTCCAAAGTTGAAAACTACGAAGAACTTTCAACTTTACAAATACAGTTAGACCAACAAATTGAAGAACTTAGACTTTATTATTCTAACTATAAAAAGAATTTGTTAGATATTTAGTAAAAAACAAAATTATATATTGTAATTTATGAATAAATCACCTCAATTGTAAAAATACTATTGGGGTGATTTTTTATAATAATATTAATGAAAGGAGAATTTACATGCAAATAACTTGGCTAGGGCATTCAAGCTTTCTTTTAGAGGATTCTAAAGGTAAGAAACTTTTAACCGATCCATTTGACACTACTGTCGGATATGAAGTTTATAAAGGCAATCCAGACATTGTCACTATAAGTCATAAGCATTTTGATCATAATTATACTAAAGAGCTACCAAATAGCTGTAAGATCATAGATAAGCTTGGTATATTTGATTTAGATGATATATACATAAAAGGCATACCTTCTTATCACGACAAAGATAAGGGTGCAAAGCGTGGGGATAACATAATATTCACTTATAGAATGGATGGGCATTCCTTATGTCATTTAGGAGATCTAGGTCATACTCTTACAAATGATGATATTGAAGCTATTGGAACTGTAGATATATTGTTTGTTCCAGTAGGTGGTAATTATACAATTGATGGAAAAGAAGCATCCGAAGTTACTAAAAAAATAAACCCCAAAATAATTTTTCCTATGCACTATAAGACGTCTAAGGTTTCTCTTCCCTTAGACGGAGTAGAACCATTTCTAATGCATATGAAAAATGCCTCAAAAATAGATAGTAATACTTTAATTATCGATAATGAAATAAAAGAATCACTTTCTGTTAAAATATTAAATTGTATTTAGAATAGGAATCAATAGAATTTTTTAAATATTCACATACCAAGCACAATATATTATAC
>DHIM01000210.1 GCA_002403785.1 Clostridium sp. UBA4746 | reverse complement strand
AGGGCCTAACTGGCAGTGTTATTTTTCTTACAGGCACATTTAAAACATCCATAAATTGATTATCAATACCAAGTCTATCGTATTCTTCATTCTCGTTCCACTGAGTAAGCGAGATGAATAAACTAATAGTCTTCGTATTAAGAACCGAACTCATACCATAAATTGCTGGAATATCTATTATCCCCATACCTCTGACCTCTAGCATGCCCGAGGTTATATATGGACATTTTCCGTGTAGGATACCATCAATTTCTTTAATGTCTACTGCATCATCTGCAATTAATCTATGACCCCTCTTTATTAGTTCTAATGCACATTCACTCTTACCTATCCCACTCTCTCCACTTAATAATATACCGATACCATAAACATCCACTAAAACGCCGTGAAGCCTAGTTTCGGGGGCTAGCTTAGTATCTAAGTAATTTGTTAACTTACTAATAAATCTTGTGGAAATTAATTTTGTTCGTAATACCCAGCGTCCATTTTCAGTTGCTGCCTTCACAACTTCCTTATGAGGTTCCAAATGCCTAGTAAAAATAACACAAGGCGTATCAAGTTTAAAATACTTGTTTAATCTTTTCTTCCTGAGGTCTGGTTCCATGCAATCTAAAAAACTCCACTCTGCCATACCTAGTAATTGAACCCTCTTATTATCAAAATACTCGTAAAACCCTGCGATTTGTAACCCCGGTCTATTAATATCACTAATATTAATTAGTTTACCCTTTTCTCCTTCTACTAAAACCTCTAAATTAAAATATTCTATTAGTTCCTCTATAGTAACAGCCATTAAAATTCCCCATTTCTACTAATTTATAAATTTATTATTACTACTTTTAACCCCTCTTCAAAAATTACGGATTTCTCTTTTATACTTTTTTTATTGTGTCTAGTTGCGATCTAAAATTTCTTTTAACATTTGCTATATATCTTTTTCTTAATTCTTGTTGCTCTACTATCTCTTCCTCTGTAAGTTTATCCTCTTTGCTTTTCTTATATAGGTAATTTATCCTGCTTGTTAATTCATCCATACTAATAATATCACTCCTACACTAATTCTAATTTATTTGTTAAACTAAATATTTTTATCATAAATAGTAGAAAACAAACATACTCTATTTTTTTAATTATAACACAAGAAATTTAAGACTTTTTTCGTCATTTACATATTGTACCAAATAGCTTTTTTCAACATCCGGATGGGTTCTGATGGTATATTTTACCATTTTTTTTGGTTTTATTCCCATATATTATAGTATATTTTGTATTTTCCTATATTATAATGACTTACAATAAATTTAACATACCTTGAATAATATGGTATTATGTATTTACTTCACAAAAACTAAATTAATGAGAAGAGGTGTAAATATATGAACATTAAGCTGAAAATTATAAACAAAGAATTGGAATCATTAAGAGCAATATTACATTTTTTATTAAATTTTAAAAAACCCACAGATAAAATGGTTGTATCTTGTAGTCAGCAATTAGATGAAGTTATAGTTAAATATCAGAAAGTTAAAGCCACTTCCAAAAAAGTGGCTTAACAAAACCACTTTTCAGTATATACATAAAATTAAAAGTCCAATTGCATTAAAATATCATCAATCTCAATATTTGAATCTGCTTCATAAAACACTACAGCGAATTCATTAAATTCATATGCATCTTGCGAAATATCACAACCAATGAATTCGTATTCAATTTCCATATCTTCAGCACATTCTTCCATAATATCTTCAACATTATCTGCTGAAATATCACTTAAATAAGGTAAAAAAAATTCTTCATACCATTCTTCTTGATTTTGTTTAAAATCCCCTTCTTCATTTGCAAAGGATGTAGCCGCTTCCATTTCTACATCATCATAATAGTATTTGAATTTCAGTGCTATGGTTCCCTTTTTATATTGAATTTCAGATATGTCACTTAATTCATTTTTATTTAAAAAATCAATTATATATTGTTTTTTCAAATATATCCCCTCCATACATCATTTGTAAATTATTACTTACAATCTTGTATTATATAAATCATGATATAAAAGCATTCTCATCATAAAAAGTTTACAATAGTATTATTTTATATAGTCATAGTTATATTCGCTACATTCATAATATTCATAATTTCTTATAAAAAAAAAGAAAAATTTCACTATGTAAGTGAGATTTCCTTTTTTATATTATTTAACCTATCTATTCAATGTAACCTAAGTCCCCTAGTGTAGTTTTATTTTAATAATTCTACATACTCTTCCACAAATTTGTCAGCTTGCTCGAATTCTTTGTTGTCTGGAACAAATTTAAATTTAAGTCCTTCCTCTACAACTTTAAACTTTAAAGACTTTAATCTTTGTGTAAGCATAGGAACGCCTTCTCCACTCCACCCATATGATCCGAAGGCTGCTGCGATTTTACCTCTATTAATTATTGGACATACAAGAGATAAAACGTCCCAAGCAGGCTTTACAGCATCTTGATTGATGGTTGGAGATCCAATCATAATACCAGAAGCTTTTCCAATTAATGCTACAATATCACCTAAATCCATAGTTGTTATCTCATGAACATCAGCCCTGATACCCTTTCCGTTAATTTTCTTAGCTAAATATTTTCCCATAGCTTCAGTATTACGATAAGCGGATATATAAAATATTTGAACGTTTTTTTCTTCTATTTCCTCAATTTTAGCCCATTTTCTATAAAGGTTTATATACATTTGAATATCATCTATATGTATAGGTCCATGGCTTGGTGCTACCATATCTAATTCTAAATCCTTTATTTTATCTAATCCTGCATTAACAAATTTTTTAAAAGGTCCCATTATAACATCAAAATAATATTTCATTTCTTCAAAATATTCACCTGAGCAAGCATCCGTTATACAATTAGCTGGTGAATAATGACAACCCATTACATCACATGTGAATAATATTTTTTGTTCCTTAGCATATGTAAACATTGTATCTGGCCAATGTAAATTTGGTGCAGAAATAAATTGTAATGTATTTTTACCGAGTGAAATTTCTCCTACTGCTGGTTTACTATTAAATTCTTTGTTTGTAATTTCTTTTAAATAGGTTATAGCAGGTTTTGAAGCAAGAACAATAGCCTCTGGATAAACTTCTAAGAACTTACCTAAAGAACCACTATGATCTAATTCAGTATGTTGAACAATTATATAATCAACTTTCCTTTCTCCAATAACACCTTTTATTTTACCTAAAAACTCTTCGAAATATCCATTTTTAACACAATCTATTATAGCAACCTTTTCATCATCTATTAAATATGAATTATATGTAGTTCCTTTCTTTGTTTCCATTATAATATCAAATACCCTGAGCTCTGGGTTATTTACCCCAATCCAATAAATATTGTCTTTTAACTTTGTTGTTTTCATATTATAAATCCTCCTTATACATCTCTTAGTAGATAACAATTCTCTATTATTATCCCCCTATATATTTATATTATTTTAATCATTTTACATATAATATATTTTACCACATTTACAATATCCATTCAACTAATAACTATTATTAATTAGTATATATTTTATAT
>DHIM01000333.1:4253-8933 GCA_002403785.1 Clostridium sp. UBA4746 | reverse complement strand
TGGCGTTGTTATAACATCGTTGTAATTTGCAATTTTACTACTTACATCATTTCCACCTTGGCTATTAAATGTAACTGTGTAACTACTCGCAGCATTTAATAACGTTGTACCATCGTAATAAAAATTGAGAATAGTTTCGAAGCTTTGTCCAGCTTTTGCTCTATTAAATGCTCCAACCTGACTCATACCTACCCCATGGCCATTACCTTTTCCATTAAAAGTATAAATATCAGTTACATCATTATAAGCTATATCATACATGGAGCTTTGTAAACTTAAAAATGTTCTTGCAGAATCTTTACCATAGGATCTAGAATATAAAATTCCGTTTTGGTCTTTAAAAATCAAGCTAATATTTTTAATTCTACCACTTTCAAATTTAGTGATGCTATTCAAATCTATTTTTACAAATGTATAGTTTATTGGTATATTAAGAGAAGTCTTCATTTTTAATAAAGTATTTATAGTAGTAGTAGTATATAATGAATTCCATTTGCAATCTACATCAAAATCATCCTTTTTAGTTTTAAGATAAATCAATGATGCATTCCATACATTTCCAGAAGCTTCTGTAAATCCACCATCATTTGCGGAGTAAAATGCACCAACAATGCTAGTTCCACTTAATAGCACCTTACCCTTAGTCGCATCTACAGCTGCAATCACGTGTGTTAATGACGTATCATAACCCCCATAAACTTGACAATGAGTTGTATCACAAAGACTATAATTTGCACCATGCTTCCCTATATTAGCCAAAGCATAGTTTCTAGCAGCTACTGCTTGCGCCTTAAGTGCTTCAGCAGGAAAATAATCAGACATTTCCTTGCCTACAACACCCTTTAAATAATCCTCTATATATAAGGTATTAACAGGTAACACCTTTGAAGTTCCACTGCTTGAATCAATTTCAAAAGCTAATGTTCCCCTATAATTTCTAGTATAATTAGAAACTATCTTAATAGTATTAGTTGTATCGATTGGAATAAAACTTATACTATTTTGCACTACTCCATTTAAACTTATCTGTGATCCACTTACTTTTAAAATATAATTCGCACCACTTTTCTGCACAACTCCATTTAAGGTATAATCACCATTTAAAGTTATGTTGAGTTGACCACACCCCATACTCTCAAGACCTATGCTAATATTCTGATTATCATAGTAATTTGTACTTGTAAATGCATAAGCACTACTTCCTAAAGTAAAAATGCAAGCAACCAAAGCCACTATAAATATTCTAAATTTATTTTTCACCCTGTACCCCCCTATAATTTATTTTACATTTGTAAAATAAAATTTTTGTTTTTACATAAAATGAAACCCATAAATATTATTTTCCCTCCCATTAATGTAAGAATCAACATTTCTTCTAATAATTTTATAATTTGCATTCGACATATACTATGATTATCGTTTAAAAAGATGATTACCTAATACCTAAAGTCATTTTTTTAACTAAAAATAATCTAAACAAAATAATAGCGAATAGATGGTTATTTTACCCCCTCTATTCGCTATCATTAATGCACTATTTAAATATATTTCAGTAGTTTTTTATTTAGCGACAGGTTTTATATCGTCGTATATATATTTATGAAGCTGATTTACAGTAGCCTTCATGTCAGCAACCAAAACATCCATTTTATTAATCATTTCATTTGTCCAGTAACCATCCACTGGGAATCTCGCTTGATCCAAGGTCGTTGTCTTAGAGGTAATAACTTTTGTACCAAGTTTCATTATATCTATACTATTCATGCTTGTTTCCGTAAGTGGTAGAAGTTTAGATACAACTGATGGAAATTCTGATGCTCCTACTGACTCGATTTTTGTAAACAATCCTGTTAATACTGTTCTTTGTCGCTCTGTTCTCTTAAAATCGTCACCAGCAGTATAACGTATTCGTGAATATGCAACAGCCTGCATTCCGTTTAGATTCTGCAGTCCAGAATTTATTACTTTAGTTGATGAAGTTTTTTCAATTCCAGATGTTTCAGACATGTAGCTGTTGATTAAAGCAACTTCATCTTTATTAACATTTATTTGTACTCCACCAACAGCATCTATTAGTTTTTGAAGATCAAAAAAATCAACTGTAACATAATCTCTAATGTTTAAATTGAAATTTTCATTAATAGTTTTTATGGCTAGCTGTGGTCCACCATAAGCATATGCATGTGTAAGTTTTGTTTGACCATGACCATCTATTGCTACATAGAAATCTCTCATCAAAGAAGACATTTTTATCTTTTTGTGCTTTTGATCTATAGATAAAACAATCATAGAATCTGAACGACTTGCATCAGTCTTGTGTCTTCTATCTACACCGAATAAAGCAATATTTGTTACATCATTACTCTGTTCTTCTTTTGTAACCGCTGAGTTTTTAATACCCAAATCCGCATCAGTCTTTGATATTTTTGTAGTGCTCATTTTACTAAGTTGATAAAAAGCGTACCCCAATCCACCTCCAACAACTAATACGCAAATAATAAATATACTTAATACAATCTTCTTCCATCGTTTCATGTTTTAATTCCCCCCATTATGAATGAACATAACTATTTGTATTCTTAAATTTTCTATCTTTTTAACTTATGAACTTATGTACTTAAATAATATAATTAACTAATTTGTAGCTAATCCTAAAATCTTTACCGTTCCCCCTTGATTAATGGATGATACTCCAATTTTAGTTATGTGTTTTCCCTTTAAATTATCAGATATTAAATCAGAATAACTAGCTTTATAAGTTGAATTTGTGTCTATTGCTTTTACAAGATTGCCGTCTAAATATACATTAAATTTTCCGCCATTTGGTTTACGGAGGTAATGTATAATGGCTACACTAGTAGTTGTATTAAAAGTTAAAGTATTCGTAAGCTTGTCCCCAACTATTCCATTGTCTATTGCAAATCCATTATTTGTATTAGGCGAACTATCAAAAACAAAAGTATTTAATTTATTAGCATTCTTGTACAAAACACTATGTTTATTACTTGTTTTTTTCTTAGCTTTATAATTATCATTAATAACTTTTTCAACTGTCTTTGCATAGTAACTATATCCTTTGTCATTAGGAATTTCTATATCTGTTGTTAAATTTTCATATGTCTGATTAGAACTAGTATATGCCAGAATAGTATCAGCAACTTGAAGATTATAATGTTTTGATAACTCATTTATAACTTTCGAATAGGCATTATATTCTCTAAACGAACTTTCTATAATTGGTATTATTTCTATATTAGAATTAGTCTTTTTAAGTTTAAT
The DNA here is from genome assembly GCA_002403785.1 of Clostridium sp. UBA4746. Lineage (GTDB taxonomy): Bacteria > Bacillota > Clostridia > Clostridiales > Clostridiaceae > Clostridium_AD. The sequence continues at coordinate 5,654 of DHIM01000333.1, read as the reverse complement.
TATAATACTCTCATAGAAATTTCCAAATTGCTCAGGAGTGATACTCCATTGATCCTTTTGTCCGAAGCATAAATATGCTACATCATATTGTTTTGTCGCCTTATCATTATTTAACTCAACCCAGGCACGTATTCCTGTAGTACTGCCACCCGTAACTAAATCGGTTGTCATAGTTGATTTATACTTTTCTTTTACATCTTTCGCTATTAGATTAAACCACTTTGCATTATCATTAGATGAACCATTACTTTGGCCTATACTATCTCCTATTACCAAAGCATTTATGTCTTGATTTTGCCTAAGCTCCTCATAAACATTTAAGCTTGACGTTACCTCGTTATCAGTTAAATTCCCATCGCTGTTCTGTTGTGCTAAAGCAGTAAGTTTTTTTTCATTTTTATTTGCACGACTAGCCCCTACTCCAATACCCCAGATTGCTACTATAATTAAAAGCATAGATAAAGTTACTACAATTTTTTTCATGTTATATCTCCCCTTAAATATAAAATACCTACAAGCAATTATACTGTTTTTTTTACTATTTTGCTATTATTTTCCGAATTATTTGTAATATTTATTATATTTTGGGTTAATAGAATAATTTTATAAACATTCTCATGGCAATTTATATTAACTATAATAAAACTATTCAAATTCATTACTATGCATTTGGATAGTTTTATTATATATATTATTGTAATGAATAGTAGATTAGTTAACTATAGTTTTGCATGTACTATAACACTCCAATTACTCCCATACACCCTTGTTTTTCCAACATTTCGGTATGACCTAATTTTATAGTAGTAAGTTCTACCTTTTACTAAACCTGAATTCGTATAATATGAACTTGTCATTCTTGATAATATGCTATAGGTTCCGCTGCTTGAATTAGATTTAAATACTTCATAACCACTTGCCCCGGATACATTGCTCCATGTAAGTTTAATACTTTTAGAACTAGTTCGAGTAGCTTTAACATTTGTAGGCGTAGCTGGTACTGGTTTTGCACTTATTACATACGAATAACCACTGTACAATTTAACAGTACCAGCCAACTTGTATGCTTTAACTTTATAGTAATAATTATTGTTCGTTGTAATACCAGTATTGTTATAGCTTCTCGCAGTAATCGTTGATATTAAAGTGTAGTATCCTTTACTTGATGTTGCTCTGTAAACTTCATATCCACTTGCTTCGGTTACAGTACCCCAACTAACATTAATACTATTATATGAAGATGATGCTGCTTTTAAACTTGTTGGTATTCCAGGTACGATAGCTGTCCACTTTGCATACAGTGTTGTATTTGTACCCACCTTATCAGTTGTAAAATTCCATGCATTTAAACATCCGGCTTCTTTATACCAACCACCAAATGTATAACTTGCCTTTGTTGGT
>DHIM01000333.1:3911-4123 GCA_002403785.1 Clostridium sp. UBA4746 | reverse complement strand
AAATGTAACTGCATATTTATTTATTGTCCATTTTGCATATAATATTGTATCTGTTGTTACTTTATCCGTTGTAAAATTCCATGCATTTAAACATCCGGCTTCTTTATACCAACCACCAAATGTATAACTTGCCTTTGTTGGTGCAACCGGTGCTGTTATCACACTGTTATAATCTGCATTCTGACTAGTTACTGTACTACCACCTTGACTAT
>DHIM01000333.1:1119-3744 GCA_002403785.1 Clostridium sp. UBA4746 | reverse complement strand
ACCTTGACTATCAAATGTAACTGACATCGTTGGTGCTGCTAAAACCTTAACCGTCGTAAACGCTGTTTTTACTGCAATAACTTCTGAACTGCTCGCTCCGTATAGATCTGTAGCTGCTTGTGCAATTGCATTTGCAGCTCCTTCAAAATCTATGTTGTAATTAAAATAGTTGTATGCATCATAATAAATCTTAGCTGTCTTTTCCATACCTATAGATTGAGCTATAAGATAAGCAGCTTTATTGGTTATTCCACTGTTTTTATGAACTCCTCCATTATCATTATTAGCATCATCTGGTAAGTTATTATAATCATCCATATTGTCAGGTTGATTATAAAGAGTAGGATTTGCTAAACTTCTTAAAGCATCCCCAGGAATATTAGGTGTATAAACCTCCTCTCCTATTACCCAGTCTTCTGGATCAAATTTCCATGTAACCGCATTTTTAACATTGTACTTATTATATGTCTTAATTAGAACACCAAAAACATCAGACATTGACTCGTTTAAAGCTCCCGATTGGGTATGATAATTTAGATCTCCATTATTTTCTGTTACTCCGTGAGTCATTTCATGTCCAACAACACCAAGATCTCCACTGAGATATGTGAACATTGAACCATCACCGTCACCATACCACATGGAAGAACCATCCCAATAAGCATTATTATAATTAAAACCCAAATGGGCTACAGAATATATAGTCATGCCATTTCCATCAATACTGTTTCGATTAAAGAGATTCTTGTAAAAATCATATACTACTCCCGCATTATAATGCGCATCCACAAGAGCTTTACCATACTCTGAGGTAAATGACCCAGTAGTAGAATAATACCTATACAATACACTTCCATTACCATAGTTTGCAGTGAAAGTTGTAATATTATGAGAGTTAAACATTGGCTTAGTCAAATCTGTCATAAAGTAATTTACTCCGTCAACTAAATCTAAATTTAATTTCTTAGTATTCCCATCTACACCTATACCGGTTCCTTCTACAGGCGCCTCAGAGTACCTAATATTACTCTGCTTATCAATTACCTTTCCAGAACTTGTTTCCACATAAACATTCCAATTTCCTATAGTCGGTGTTGTATACTTTATATTTACTGAATATACCTCATAAACCTTTTTATTTATTACTACAGCTATTTTACTTGCCGTCGGTTCTGAACTAAGTACAGAAGCGGGTACCTTGAGCATCCCTTCAATATTTTTAGTGGTAACAGCAGCACTTAATCCTGGTGCAACTTTTGAAGCCATGCTACTCGCAATATTGAATTGACCTTTGGCAATTGCGATAGCCTCACTTTCAGTTATCTTATTAGTAGTTGATTTTGCAATAGACGAAATAAAAGATACACTTCCAGGAACTGCATTCCCACTAACTGAGGTTATAACACCTTCTTTGTTAAAATGCACAGTTAACTGCTTGCCTTCAACTGGTGACCCCGATATATATTGATTTAATTTCACATGGGTATAACCTGCACTATCGACAGTTACTTTAGCATCTTTAAAATTACTAGCAACATGGCCTAATTCAAGTATTGATTTGTTTTGGTCTAAAAAGTTTAATGCTTCTTTTTCACTAGGAGTTTTCTTATCTGATAAGATGCCTGATATAAATAATTCTCCATTCTTTTTGTTGTTCACGTCCACCTTAACATCACTTTTATTATACTTTTTTAAATTATTTATTAGATTATTCTGTAACACGACATCCGAAGATCTTATGGATTCAGTATTGTCTGTTGTAGCAGCAAACGCCACATAACTTTGCATTGTAAAATTTGATAAAACCATTAACAAAGAAATTGAAACAGCAATGGTTTTTTTAATAAATTTATTATTCCCCATTTTATCACCCTCTGAATTATTATTTAGCTTAATATAACTATGATAGCTTTTCAATCATCATGCATTATATACAATAATTATAATATTTACCCACCTTCAAAATTACAATTTATTTATAATATAATAATTATTCAAATATTTGTAATTCCTTTTAATAATAAGATTTTATAGCGAAACGATATTGATTTTCTATGTTCAATATCAAATAATTATCGGATTTAACATAATAATCTTTAGTATTATAAATGATATTATATTCCTCAAAAATTGTTTTAAAAAAATAAAAGCCACTAAACTGAAGTTTATAATATCAGTTTAATGGCATATAGTAGTAGTAAGTTCTACCTATTGTGCTCTACGGAAAACTAGTAGTAAATTTGTAATTATTTTAAAGGTCCAATATTGCTGATTTGGTTAGTATCTGAAGTTGAATCAGTAGAACTTTCTATTTTAGAGAGATTCGTAGTAAGTTTATCCTCAGTGTTTTGTAGGTTTGTTATCTTATCAACATCATGCTTCAAAATATCCCCAATAGGATCTTGTTTATCCACTTTTACTGTCTTTACTAAATTTTTATCGGAAGATGTAGTAGCTGTACTCTCCGCAACCTGATTACTGACCTGTATTGATTCTTGATCCGGGGTAATCTCTTTACTCTCAGCATCTGTTTTTTTTAAATTATTATTATTATTATTATTATTGCTATCTGTTGAAGAATCTTTACCTGAAACATAATCATTGACTTGATTAATACCTGAATTA
>DHIM01000333.1:581-934 GCA_002403785.1 Clostridium sp. UBA4746 | reverse complement strand
GAATCAAATCAGTTAATTTAGTTAATCCTTTTAAAAGTTCCGTATTATTAATTTGATTAATATTTAAATTCAAATCAGTCAAGTTAGTTAAATCTCTCAAAGGTTCTATATTACTCATTTTGTTATATGCTAAATTTAAATTGGTCAACCTAGTTAATCCTTTTAAAGGCTCTATATTACTCATTTTGTTATCGGCTAAATTCAATTCAGTAAGCTTTGTTAATCCTTTCAATGGTTCTATGTTACTCGTCTTATTAGTATTTAAATTTAAACTAGTAAGCTTTGTCAATCCTTTTAAAGGTTCTATATTGCTTATCTGATTAGTCGCTAAATTTAAATCAGTTAAATTAGAT
>DHIM01000333.1:0-391 GCA_002403785.1 Clostridium sp. UBA4746 | reverse complement strand
TATATTACTAATTTGGTTATTATTTAAATTTAATGATACCAGACTAGTCAAATTCTCTATTCCTGAAAGATTCTTAATATGTTTGTTTTGTGCATTTTGAAGATCCGTTATATTATCAACATCATCTTTTAGAATATCACCACTCGGACATTGAATTTTGTCTCTTATTAACTTTTCTAAATTCTTATCTGGAAATGTAATAACTGTACTATCCGTAACTTGTACACTTATTAATTGCTGTGAATTGTTATTTGAAAATACATCTTTTGCAGAATTACAACCAACAATGCTAATACTAAATAATAAAATAACAAAAACATATAACCACTTAAACTTAATATAAAATACTTTTTTCATGTTCATAATCCCCCACTTGTATTAATAATTAAAC
>DHIM01000065.1:10910-16703 GCA_002403785.1 Clostridium sp. UBA4746 | reverse complement strand
AACTCTTATGAAGATTATAACATTATTTTACAAAACGCTATATACTTTTATAAATATCTCCATACACAAAGTTGCTTTAGTTAATCTTATGTTATTTTATAACTATATTATTAATAACCATTTAAAAAAGCGCAAAAAAATAATACCAACAATTATGTTAGTACTTATATAAAAACTTAAAGTTCATACAAACTCAGCTTACACCTTTTAGTTTCAATTATTGTTGTTTTTTATAAATTGCAATGTTTAGGTTACATGACAATATGACACCTTCCTTTTTTATATTATTGAAATCTTACTGAAAAAGTAAACAAAAACACTAAAGGCTTTTTGCATATTCTTATACTTTTTTTATAATATAACTCGTGTTTAGTAAAAGAACGTAATAAATAATATTTACTTAGTCCAGTTAAAGCACTCAGTTCATTTAGTGTAATATTTTTCATGTAGTTACTTTCCAAAAAATCACACACAGCCTTGATTTCCGTATTCTGTTCTTGTACTGATACTGATGAAAACTCATCGGAATATCCAACTATCAGGTCTTCAAATATGAACAAAAACATTTCCTCTTTTTTAAAATCATTTCTCCTGCATTATCATAAGATGTAATTCGCACAAAGAAGGCACTAGGTCACTATGAAACAATACAGGTTCTGTAAAATGAGGCAGATATTCTTTGTTCGTTATATCATGTGCGACTTTTTTCATTACATCTTGCTGAATATTAATGCAGCGGTAGTCAAGCGTTCTCTCATCAATTTGTTTGCAGGTATGGTTATAACTAGGATTAAACAGGATTAAATCGCCAGTTTTGATGATGTATTCTTTATTCTTGCATGATAAATACCGCTGTCAGCTTTCAATAAACCAATAACATAATATTCGTGAAAATGATTTGGAAACTTTTGCATAATACTTTGAAGCTATAAGCCTCTATATTTAAATCTGTATCAAAACAAACAGTTCGAGTTTCGCTTTGCATTTATGAACTCCTTTCTTTTTATCATTTTTTTAAGGATAACATTAATAAAATAAAAGTTCTTGTATGATGTTGCTCAGATTAAGTTTAGAGTTAAAAAAAGGCAGCAATTAAGCTGACTTTTTTATTACTCAACTATATATAATCTTTACTTGACCTTAAACTACGATAATACATCAATCGTAGTTTGATGATTGATGCCCTATTAAAGAAGATTACGAAGGAAAATACATATAAAGTAATTTAATAATTATATAAAGAACAATATCTACTGCTAAAATTATTGATGAGACTTTTAATAGGTTAATTAATATGTTGGTTCGTTATATCTACTATTTCGAATTAACCATATATAACCATTATACTTGTCTTTGATACATTTGTTTCATTATGTATTCATGCCATTGGTATTTATGCAGTACCATCATATTTGCATCCCTGAAAGCATGACGTAAAGCATCACCACAGCAACATAGAGGGTTGCGAAATAATATAGCCAGGAGTGCTTCGTTTTATACAGATAAAAAAGGATGGTAGCAATAATCAGGGCACTGATTACATACACCAACACAGGCAGGGTATAGAACTGGACACCAACCTCCGCAAGAACAACTACCAATGGCAGTGTCAAAAAAGTTGCCTTGACCAGGTCATTAAGTTGTAATCTTAAAACAAACCATGAGAGCAGTATGATAAGGATTAGATAGACGTAATGCCACAGTGAATGAATCATGCCAAGATTACCGTCTGTCTGTTTAGCAAATAGCATGATTGCCATACTGTAGGCTCTACTCACAAACCATGCTAGTATGAATGCCACATTAAAGAGAATAAATCCGATTACGACAATTGCGAGCATGGATAAGGCGTTTTTTTGCCAGAGTTTCAGTTTCATTTTAAATCTCTCCTTTCCAAAATTTTATATTTACCATTGAGCAACAAAATTTTTATTTAATAATACTACTATTGCCGTAATTTGGATATAAAAATTTGAATGTACGATTATAAGTAAAATAGTATATTCACTTAGTGTGTAATATACGAAAGTTATGAAGTAATTAACTAAATATCAGGTAATATACCTTACTATAGAAGCCTAAAGTCCAATTTTCATAAAGCCCACTGTGAAAGGTAAATGTTTATACTTTCTTTTACCTGTATGTATAAATCCTAAACCACTGTACCAATTCCTTAATTTCGTACTTTCTTCGATTAATCCAATAGTCATTTTATTACTTCCCATTTCTCTGACTTTATCGATTGCAAAAATAATCATTTCTCTGCCATAACCTTTATGACGATATTCTACCAATACAGCAAGATTATTCAGTTCAAAACTCCCTCCATCATTCTTGCTAAGCGAAAAATAACCTACAATGATACCATTATCCAGATAAGCAAACATTGGTCGACCTCCATCATACTGCTTATATAATTTTTCAACTTTCATAAAACTTGCATGCCCTAGACAATTCTCTTTTGTAAGACTAAATTCTTGTGCTACCGTTCCAAAACTTTTTCTGATTACTTGTACACATACTTTAATGTCATCTCTTTCTATCTGCCTTATCATTTTCATCACTTCCATACTCACATTTTATTAATAATCTTTGCTTGTTGTTTATGACGAACTTTAAGAATGTTGCGTTTTAAATTTATTTTATGATTTACTATTATTTACCCTACAAGTATTATACCAAAATGATTTTGAATTTCATCATCACTTCTTAATGTCGTAATTTCATAGCCGTTATTTCATACAGTTTGAAAGACATCCATCCCACATGCTTCCATAGCTGGCGCTATTTTTTCAGGAAAATTGCATGCTTTAGTATTACATTCTTTACATCGTTTACATGGGCCACTGCCAAAAACTATTGCCTTATAATATCCGTCAAAGAATATTTCTTTAGCAACCTTTACAGCCATATCAGTCACAATTGACATGTCATGACATCTAAATAAAATTGCTTTTTTAAAGCTATTTATTATCTCTTGAGTATCCTTATAACTTGGGGATTTGGGTGGACAACACCAACTTTTCCCATAATGTCCACATCCAAATTGGCATTTATAGATTGTCCAAACTTTTTAAATAAACGTACCGAACGTCTACTCTTAAAGCTTAAATGCTATCTTTTTCGTTAACAGAAGAATAACATATGATAAAATTAACTTACTTTTATAAAAATTATTTGTAATTATTAACCGAAATAAATATACATTGATAATGTATATTTACGTGGTGCTTAATTACAAATTCTTTAGCTTCTCCAGGTTGTACCTTTCGATTCCAATTAGTATAATCAGAATCTAAAACATTTTTATTTACATCTTTATATTTTACATTTACTTCAAAATAATTTATCGCTCTATTTCCAATATTGTTAACACTTTTATTACTTTATATTAATATCTATTTGTCAAAATAACTAAATAACCTTTATTATTATATTTTTTGTACCCTGCAATTGTTTGTTACATAATATGGTAAGGGGCAGAGTTGCACCATTCCTGTTTTTCTCTATTATACATAAAAAAGACCCTATGGTATAGACTTTTTTTATTGTCTTGTCTATCTAAATTAATAGATACTTTTAACTGCACAACAAATAAGAAGCCTATCTCTAGACTTCTCAATTATTCTACTAGTAAGCTTACCACAACCATTTACCCTTACTTCCTCATACCTTTCTCAATTTTTTCGTTTATTATATCAGCTTGTAATTTGGTAATTACTTTATTTTTTACTAATTTACTTAATCTATTAATGTTACCTTTAACTTCTGACACATTTTTTGTTACTTCTTCCATTACTTTATCTGATTGAGTTCGCGTTATTGTCTTTTCTTCAAGTAAGTCTAGTATTTCCTCTATCCCATTAGCAGACTTATATTGTTCCTTTCCAATTCTTTCAAAGGTCTTAGTAAACATATTTAACAAATAATTTATTTCCTCATTACAATCACTTACCAATTCCATAATACTATTTAAAAAAGCACAAAAAGAACACCAACAATTATGTCAATGCTTATATAATATTCACCATAAATTCCAATTCACTATCTGTACCTCGTGGAAATAGTCTACTAAACTCATTATTCTTTATTATCAAATTTAGCTGTGGTAAAGGCCAAAGTACTGGACCTAATCTAGACTTGTATTCTTTGAAATACAATCTTTCCTTCATCATCTATATGCTTCTTAACATTGTCATTTAATATATCTTCATAATGAATTATGTCAAAAAAATAAGGTAAAGGTGACGTTTCATTTAAGTAATCATTAAGCTTAAAAATAACCTCTCTTGTTATCTGTTTACCAAAAATAGCTATATCAACATCTGAACCCTTTTTATAATTTCCCATCGCTCTACTCCCAAATATAATAGCTTTTTCTATAGTTTCAAATTGTGATATTGCCTCTTTAATATATTCAATATCTCTATCTATTAATCCAAACATACTATAATTCCTCCGATAATCTATCATGCATTTTTTTAAGCTCTGGAAAATATAGTTTCACTATTTCTTTTGACATTTTATCAGCTAACATTTCATCATAAGTATGTGTTATTAAATTTCTATTTCCTAATGCATCCATCCATACATGTCCATTATCTATTAACCCAATTTGAAATGCTTGCTTAATTGCTTCTCTAGGACTCTTTACAACATATCCTTCAACTTCTAAATAATCTTTTAATACCTTCCAGGCTAATTCGAAGGTCATTTCAAAAAATTGAATTATACCTGCTTTTTCTAGCTCTGAAGTTATTGGATGTTTTGAATATTTTTCCATCAACTTATATGATTTATTAAAATTTTCAAATCTCTGTTTCCATCTAATATCCTTTAAGTTATCCATAAATACACCTCTTATGTATAGTATATATTAATATTCTGTTTGTACAAGTTTAATCTAACTGATGTCTTCAAATAATAAATATTAGCTTTTTATCAGAACTTTGGATTCTGTATGAATTTTACAGCTTATTCTTGTTATATTAATGCTTAGTATCTTTTATGAAAATGACACCAATGGCAACAAGAATAGCCGATACTTACGAATATAGGTTTGCCATCCTCTTTCGCTTTTGTAAAAGCCTCTTCACCCCAAGGTAACTACTTTAAGTCTCTAAATATAAACAGTAAGTATATAAGATTTATAAAAAAATATTACATATAGATTTTTCTAATCAACTAACTTTTTGTACTCCTAAAGGTAGCTTCCTAATTATCTTTTACAGAATTAACGTAACTCTCTAAATCTTTTATATTATTTAAATTTGTAAACATGTTTACTCTTCCACTAATTTTTTTTGCATCCTCTTCATTAATATAAATAGTATTTATATTATTAAGTAAGGAAAACATGGACGTACGTTTTTTAGCAATAAGTTCTTCAATTTTATCAATTAGTGATATAGAATAGAACCCATTAAAAGGTTCTATTCTATATCCAGTTTTTGTTACACAAGCTTCAACATTACCTCTTATTTTTTCTTTCATAAATCTTATATAATCATTACTAATGATAGGCATATCACAGGCAGTAATATAGGTATACTTGCTTGTACTATTTTTTAGTCCTACGTGAATCCCACCTAGTGGTCCAATCTCTTTTATTTCATCACAAACAATTTTGTAGTTCACATCAATATATTGAGTTGTTTTGTTTGATACCACAATGATTTCTTCAAACTCTTTACGTAATTTATGGATTTGAGTATCTAATAATCTTTTTTTATTTATTTCTAAAAATTGTTTATCAAAACCCATTCGCGAGCTTTTTCCACCAGCAAGTATTAC
>DHIM01000065.1:0-10856 GCA_002403785.1 Clostridium sp. UBA4746 | reverse complement strand
TAATCTTTTTTTATTTATTTCTAAAAATTGTTTATCAAAACCCATTCGCGAGCTTTTTCCACCAGCAAGTATTACTGCAGTATTAAATTTATTCATAATATACCCCGCTTATCATATTTCGTTTGATAAATAAGCTAAATCTCTTAAACTACTAATTCTTTTATCACTTATAGACGCTTTAATTTCATCAGCTTTAACAAGTTTTAATACAGAAGTAGGACAAATTTCAACACAGGCTGGTCCATTCTCTCTATGTTTACATAAATCACATTTGTTCGCTATAACCTTATCATCCACCATAGCCATTGATATAGCACCAAAAGGGCATGCAACAGCGCAAGTTTTACAGCCTATACAAGTACTTTTGTTTATTGTAATTACGCCATCTTCACTAGTTATAGAACCATTTGGGCATACATTTAAGCAAGCCGCATTTTCGCATTGCCTACATTGAATAGGACCAGTTACATTTGCAGTTCTTATTACACTTAAGCGCGGATTAAATTCAATATCTTTTTCTTTTGATAAAAAAATATTTTCCTCTGAATGTGCTACAACGCAAGCTATAAGGCAAGTTCTACAGCCTATACATCTAGCTGGATTTGCAATTACAAAGCTGTTCATATTAAGATCTCCTTATTATTTCATTTTTGTTGATTTATACTTAGTATGTAGTAACTTATGTGATTTTTGTCCTAAAGGTTCGCCTAAAAATTCTTTGTACAATTTTTTTATATGAGGATTTTCATGAGATTTTCTTACTAACAAATCACTATCATGCTTGTAGAGTGAAGCCTTTCTTTTTTCATAGGCTATATCCCTGTCGACCTCTAAAAGGATTTTAGGTTGTCCACCTCCACTTATGCATCCTTGTGGGCAACTCATAACTTCAATAAAATGATAATCGCATTCTCCATTGTTTATATTTTCTATTATTGCTTCAACATTTTTAAACCCAGAAACCACAGCAACCTTTAGATCAATATCTCCTACCTTCACATTGGCTGTTCTTATTCCTTCGCGGCCTCTAATAAAATTCAAGTCAACATTTTCAATTTTTTCTTTCGTTATTAACTCATATCCTGTTCTTATTGCGGCTTCCATAACTCCACCTGTAACACCAAAAATTGTTCCAGCTCCAGAATAATCTCCTAAGGGCTTATCGAATTCTTCATCTTGTATATTTACAAAATCAATAGCAGCGTCTTTTATAAGATAAGCTAATTCTCTGGTAGTTATAACTAGATCCACATCTTTATATCCACTGGAATACATTTCTTCCTTATCACACTCATATTGCTTACAAGTGCAGGGCATAACAGCTACACTGAAAATTTTTGATGGATCTATATTATCAATTTCTGCTCCATAAGTTTTAATTATGGCTCCCGTCATTTGCTGAGGAGATTTACAACTTGATAAATGATTTAATATTTCAGGATGTTGATCTTCTACATATTTCACCCATGCACAGCAACACGAAGTGAACATTGGCAAATTTTTATTTTCCAATACCCTTTTTATAAGCTCACTGCCCTCTTCCATAATAGTTATATCAGCTCCAAAATTGGTATCATAAATTTTATCAAAATTTAACGTCCGCAGTACAGCTGCAAGCTTGCCTGGAGTTAAAGCACCAAATCCTAAACCGAAATCCTCTGCTATTGAAGCTCTTACCGCTGGTGCACACTGAACAATTTTAATAAGATTTGAATTAGTTAAGGCAGACTTTAACTCATTTAAGCGTCCAAGGTTGTAAATTGCAAAATCAGGTTCGTTATTTTTATTGTTGTCGAGTGAGTAAACACTACATATTTGAACACATTGCCCACAAAGTACACATAAATCTCTATTAATACTTTGAGGATTACCTTGCTTACCTTCAATAGCATTTACAGGACAGACCTCGCTACAACGTCTACAACCAGTACATAAGTCTTTATCAATGTTAATAATATTTTTATTAGTCTCCATTTAAATTTCCTTTCCCATGTTCATTAAATTTAACAAAGCTTTTTTATTACGATTTTTCTTTAATTCTTTTAAATATACTTGCGACAAAGCTTTTTCAGGGCATGCCTCGACGCAGGCGAGTTTACTTTTTCCGTTACATAAATCACATTTATTGGCAACGCTTTTATATGATAAAGACATCTCTATTGCCCCAAATGGGCACACTATAGCACATGCTTTACATCCTATACATTTCTGCTCGTTTATTACAATTTTACCTTCCTGTTTTTTTATCGCATCTACTATGCAAACCTTAGCGCAAGGTGCATCTTCACATTGATGACATTGGATTGGCATATTTATACTTCCTACCCTAGTCACAAATAGTCTTGGCATTATAGGACCTTTTAAATTTCCAACGGTTTTTGGAGCATTTTTATTATGTACCAAGAAGCATGCTATCTCACAAACTTTACAGTTAATGCATTTCTTAGCGTCCGCAATTACAAAGGAATTCGTTATTAGTTCCAAATATTCACCTCCCTTTTAATTAAATTTTATTATAACTTAATTCTTTCTTGATTTGAATATATATTCATTTTATTCCCTCGTACAAAACCAACTAAAGTTATATTTACTTTTTTAGCAAGTGCTACTGAGAGACTTGTTGGAGCTGATTTTGAAATTATAACAGGAATCTGCAGTTTTGCCGCTTTAAGTATCATTTCAAGAGATACTCGTCCACTTAGAATAATTACTTTATCTTTTAAATAAATATCCTTTAGTAAAGCCTCTCCTACTACCTTATCTAGCGCATTATGACGAGCTACATCTTCTGCAATAACTTTTATTTTCTGTGTATCACATAATGCAACGCAATGTACTCCCCCTGTAGTTTTGAAAACCTCTGAATAATCTAGATCTTCAGTCATAAAATCATAAATCTTATTTACATCTAAACGTATATCACTATTAACAGGTTCACAGTTTACCTCATTTAAAAAGTTGTCTGTCCCAGATGCTTTTGCACTGCTTGTACCTTTTATACTTTCTAAATCTACTTTTTTTGAATAAAAACTTTCCCTAGAGGTGTCCTTATCAATAGTTTCAACTTCAACTATTCCTTTTTCTTCATCTAAATTAAAACTAAGAATATCTTTTAGACTTGTTATCAATCTTTCAGTCCTAAGAAATCCTAAAGTTAATTCTTTTAATTTCTCGGGGCTACAAAGTAGGGTAGCTAACCTTTTACTATTAAAAAATATTGTTAAGGAGTATTCACAAACCAATAGTTCATCACAGACATATGACTTTTCTTCAACCACTTTAATTACTTTACACGCTATTGTTTTATTCATAATCATGTTCCCCTTTCATTAATTTACTCTCTATAAAATCACAAACGGAATTAACATTATTTAGGTCTAATACAGGAATATTTACCTCGATTTTTTCATCACTAGCAAGTGCTATAATTCGAGAAAATTTATAAAGTGGATTTTTACAAAGTAGATTAGAATCTACACCTTTTCTGTGAACCTCTATTTTAGGATAATTGTTATTTTTATATCCTTCTATTAAAACAATATCTATATCTTTAAATAGCAGAAAAATTTCATCTATAGGTACTTCTTTTTCCACTTTTTTAATCATAGCCAATTTTTCAAAAGAGGATATTATTACGTTATCTGCACCAGCCATGCTAAACTTAAAGCTATCCTTGCCTTCTTTATCTATCTCAAACTTATGAGCATCATGTTTTAAAACACCAACGCTATAGTTTCTAAGTTTTAAATTCTTAATGAGTTTTTCTATCAAAGTTGTTTTTCCAGTGTTTGATTTTGTAGCAACTATTGAAAGAATTAAAGTTTCCTGGTGTTTATTTAAAGAGGTATTTTCCATTTATAACGTCGCCTACCTTTACACTTCCACATTCCTTAGGAATAATTATAACTCCATTAGCATTACACATAGCACGCGAGTGATTGGAACATTGTAATCCTGCTTGATATGCATAGTAAACTCCATCTTCTTTTTTTATATTAACAAATACATGTTTTTCTCTTCCTACTTTAGCTTTAAAATCATCCTTTAAAGTTACTGAAAATTCTTCAGATTCATGATTGGTAATACCCATCATAGACTTTATAGATGGTTTTACAAATTGTTCAAAGGTACTTATTAATGCTGTAGGATTACCAGGTAAAGCGAAAAATTTTTTTTCATTATATACTGCGAAAGCTGTTGGCTTTCCAGGCTTAATAGCTATAGATGTAAATTTAATATCTGCTTTTATTTCACAAAGAATATCTTTTATAAAATCGTAGTCTCCAACAGATGCTCCTCCAGAACTTACAACAATATCTGAGTTTTCAAAAGCCAATAAAATTTTTTCCTTTAAGACTTGCCTATCATCATTCACTATTCCCACTGAAAATACTTTTGCGTTTGCACTTTTTATTAAAGCCTTTAGTGAATATTCATTGCTATTTCTTATTTTGCCATTTTCAAGTTTGAAATTTATATCAATTAATTCATCGCCAGTGATTACAATGCCAACAGTAGGAACTTTATAAACATTCAGAAATTCATATCCCAGGGATGCTAATAATCCGATCTCTGGTGGTCTAATTAGAGTCCCTTTCTTTAAAGCTATATCTCCTTTTAAAATTTCTTCTCCCAATTTTATAACGTTATTACCTTTTTTAACCTCTTTTGGAATATACAGATTATCACTTTTGGATATAACTTCTTCAATTTGTATTACTGCATCTGCTCCATTTGGCATCATAGCTCCGGTCATAATTTTATAGGCTTCATTTTCTTTTAATGATTCAGCGCAAAAATCTCCAGCTTTTATTATTGACTTAATTTTAAGTACTACATTTTCTTTGTTTTGTGTATCACGACTCCTTATGGCATAACCATCCATTGCTGATTTATCAAAAGGTGGCAAGTTATCATGTGAATATATATTCTCAGATAAAACTCTATTAAAAGAATCAACTATATATACTTTTTCAGGTTTTAATAACTTTATTTCCTCATTAATTATTTTCATAGCTTCCCATACATCTATCATTATACTTTAACCTTCATCTTCCTTTTTAACTTATTATATTCATCCCTAACAGTTTCTTCAGCTAAAGCTTGATTTTCAATTTTAACCACGTTAACTGCGCAATACTTAAACTCAGGAGTTTTAGAAATAGGATCTAAATAACTTGACGTTAATTCATTGCATGAGCCAACCCACCAGTGGTATGTCATATATGTAGAACCTTCTTTTATTTTATCGCTAATAGCCGCTCTAGTTAATACACTTCCTCTTCTCGAAGTTACCCTAACTAAGTGTCCTTGTCCTATTCCTAACATCTCTGCGTCTTCAATGCTCATTTGAATATGACCTGGTTCGTCCTCTAAGGCTCTTAATGCACGACAATTTCCGGTCATTGTTCTTACTGAGTAGTGTCCAACTTCCCTAACTGTAGATAAACTTAATGGATACTTTTCATCTAAGGTCTCCATAGGTGATCTCCATTCACATGCAAAGAGTTTTCCTTTCCCATTATCTGTTCTAAACTTATTGCCTTTATATAAATATGTTGTTCCTTTATGTTCTTTTGTAGGACATGGCCATTGAACGCTTCCTTGTTGCTCCATTTTTTCATATGTTGCGCCTGTGAAGTCTGGACAGAGATTAATCATTTCATTCCAAATTTCTTCTGAATTTTTATACGACATTGGATATCCCATTGCAGTTGATATTTCACAAATAATTTGCCAATCTGTTTTAACATTGCCCTTTGGCTTCACTGCTTTTCTCATTCTTTGGAATCCACGATCAGCTGAAGAAAATACTCCGTCATGTTCTCCCCAAGAAGTTGCAGGTAGAACAACATCCGCCTGCAGTGCTGTTTTGTTCATAAATATATCTTGAACGATAACTAATTCAAGTTTATCTAGAGTTTCCCGCACCTCGGCAGCATTTGGATCACTTTGAACTGGATCTTCTCCAAATATATAATATGCCTTAATTTTATCTTCCTCTAAAACTAAATGAGGAACTTCTGTCAAAGCGTGACCAACATTATCTGAGAGTTTAACGCCCCATGCTTTTTCAAATTTTGATTTTACTTTTTTATCTGTAACCTTTTGATATCCTGGGTATACATTTGGTAATGCCCCCATATCGCATGAACCTTGTACATTATTTTGTCCGCGTACTGGACCTATGCCAACATTAGGTCTACCAAAGTTACCAGTTAAAAGTGCAATTGAAGCTAATCCTTTTACAACATCAACTGCCTGTGAGAAGTGACAAACTCCCATTCCATAAAGTATGGTCGCATTTTTTGCCTTTGAGTACTCTCTCATAGCTTTTCTTATATTATCAGCTTTTATGCCTGTAATAATTTCGGCGTATTCTGGTGTGTATTTTTTTACAGATTCTTTGTATGCTTCAAAACCATCTGTATAGTTTGTAACATAATCTTCATTATATAAATTTTCACTTATTAAAACATTACCAAAAGCATTCACTAAAGCCATATTTGTTCCACCTTTTAATTGTAGCCACAAATCTGCAAACTTTGTAGTCTCCGTTCCTCTTGGATCTGTTACTATTATTTTTGATCCCTTTTCTTTAGCCTTAACTATTCTTCTTGCAACTATTGGGTGTGTATCTGTAGGATTATACCCAAAGATAAACAACAAATCTGAATCTTCTATTTCAGGAATTGAATTGGACATGGCTCCATCTCCAAGTGAATATGTGAGACCAGCTACAGATGGTCCATGACACACTCTAGCGCAGTGATCTATATTATTAGTTCCGACTGCTGCCCTCATAAATTTTTGCATTACATAATTAGATTCATTTCCTGAACCTCTTGCGCAACCAGTTCCCATAATAGAATCAGCACCATATTTTTCTCTAATATATAATAACTTTGTTGCAATAAAGTTTATTGCTTCCTCCCAAGAAACGTCCTCTAAAACACCATTCTTTCTCAGCATTGGACTTTTTATTCTTGGAGTTAATATCTGTGGATTATTTAAAAAATCCCATCCATAATGTCCCTTTAAACATAAAGTGCCTTCATTAGTTCTTCCATCAGCAGCCTCTGCTCTTACTATTTCTCCCTTTTCTACAACAAGGTACATTTGACATCCACTTCCACAATACGGGCATACAGTTAACACTCTCTCTTGCATTATTATTACCCTCCCTTTACTCAAAAAAATATATATAAAACAAAAAGCCAGTACAAAACGCCTAAACGCAAAGTACTGGCTTATTAAAAAGCTAAGATATCTCTTTCTTTTATAATCAAACCATAATTTTATTAATTTTTAAGGTAACTGCTTTATCGAAATTTTCTAAGCTAAAAACTTCCGCACTGTAGTCGTAAAAACCTCCAACTGTTTCATAAACTTTATCTGAAAATTCTTTTTCTAGATGTGGTTTTACTATTTTCCAATAATCATTCACTATATGGGAAGCTCCTTCACTCATGAGAATTTTTGATAAATCGGAAAAAACTCCTCTTATTTCTACAGTTATTATTCGATCCTCTATTATAACCTTAACATTATCCGGTCCTTTTCCTCTGTAGTGTTTAACAATCTTTACGGCTAGTTTTCTGATTTTCTCTTGTAATTCCAAATCTTTATTAGTCAAGATTACACCTCAATTATAATTTATTATTGTAGGCTACACTAATCTTAACCCTATAATTTTATCAAGTCAACTGTTATTCAGATAAAATTTTTAGTTATTTAGTCGTTTACATTAAATCTTTCAACATTTTTCATCAAACTTCTTCATTTTTATATTTATTTCCATTATTATTTATAATTACTTGTTTCTAAATAAAAGTCTGTCGTTAGATCTTATTGGGTCATAATTCCTATTACATAAATAACTTCTGAATAAATTATATAGGGAGTTGAATTATATAAAAAAAATACGCATAAACATGTAGCTTCTTTTAAAGTCATTAAATTGGAATTCAGTAACCTTATAATAAGTCATATCATACTATAATCTCGAGATATCTTTACTTTGGAGGGATTATATGAACATTTTATCGATTTTTCTTTTTGCTATTTCCTCAAGCAGCGATAATCTTATTGTAGGACTGAGTTATGGTGCTAAAAAAGTTAGAATAAATTTTATAAATAACTTTATGATTTCCTTTATTTCTGGTATTGGTACTTTTTTGGCAATGTTATTTGGAAGAACACTTTTGCAATTAATTCCCCTAAAATATTCAAATATAATAGGAAGTGGTATATTAATATTATTGGGCATATTTCTATTAATAAATTGGCTCAGAAAAGACATTGACAGCAAGAAAATCACAGAAGAAGTTAATGGGGATGCATCAGGATTTCAACACTATGAGAACACACTTAGAAACCCAGAAATAATAGATACAAATAACTCAAAAACTATAGACTTTAAAGAAGCTATTATCCTAGGAATTGTTCTTTGTTTAAATAATATTGGTTTAGGAATAGGGGCAAGTATTTCAGGGTTAAACATTTTTATGACATCTATATCCTCTTTGATTTTCAGCCTTGTATTTATACCAATAGGGTATTGTATTGGTGAAAAGGTAATTTCTAATAAGTTATCAAGATATTCAGAAATAATTTCAATATGCATTATTTTAATTCTGGGGATATATGAGCTATTTGTATGAAGTCGGATCATTATAAAAATTAAAATTCAATAAAAACTACCCCTCTCTTTCTTACATTAATATAACTTACCTTAATACAACAATTAAGATAAGTTATATATTAAACCAACATTTAATAACTTTAAGGACTTATTTCTATAATACTTAATTTATGAATTTTTTACTCTTCTTATTGTCATTAATTTGTATCCTATCAAGCCTACTATTACAATTACCATTGCAATGTCTGCATAATGAAACCATGGTCGTATTATAATCCAGTTCTCTCCCATATAATAACCAGTATAACCAAGTAAAATACTCCAAATTAGTGAGCCAAAAAAAGTATACAATGTGAACTTTTTAAAGTCCATATTACTTATTCCTGCTGGGAGTGAAATAAAAGTCCTTACGATAGGCAATAGCCTTGAATAAAAAACAATTTTTTCTCCGTATTTACTAAAGTATTGATCACTTTTATCTAGACTTGATTTTGATAAATGCAAAAAAGATGAATATTTCTCAACTAGAGGTCTTCCACCTAATTTCCCTAAATAATAAGCTAAAATCGAACCAAATGTTCCTCCAAGTGTTCCTAAAAGTATTGTTGGGATTATGCTCAACCTTCCTGTATAGCTTAAATAACCGCCAAAAGGAAGTATTGCCTCACTAGGTATTGGAATACATGCGCTTTCAAACATCATAAATATAAAAACTCCAAAATATCCCAATTTATCCATAACAATAATTACCATATTAATTATACTTTCTACCATATTTTCCTCCCTTTAATTCAAAAACTTGTTACTATTATAAGCTTTCCGATACCAATGTTTTTACAGCCAATAAGCATATTATACCATAATAATTTTCCGAATTCTTTACTATATCGAAAATTGACTTATTACTTATAGCCTCTTCAGTTACATTATATATAGAATTAATTTTTTCTATGTAGTCACAATCATAAGAACAGAATGACACTGATTTAATGGCAATATTTATTAAAGTTTCAGATTCATCCACATTAGCACTCCGCATCTTCAACATTATGTTGTAACTTCAACGTTTTATTAAATGATACACCAACAATTATGTCAGCGCTTATATAAAAACTTAAAGTTCAATAAAAAAGAAGCCTTTCAGCTTCTAATTGTTGATAGTATGATAACTGAGCTATTACAATATATGATACTTTATGACCTTATTACTTCTTTATTTTTTATAAATCTTTAATGCATCAAAAGAATTATCTTCCTCGAATATAAATGTAGCCCCATAGCCGTCCCGTCCTATTACATTCTCATTGCCTTCTTTAAGTACAATGTTATTATTCTCATCGGTATATCCTAATTGAAAATCATCTAATAAAATTAATAGTTTTTGTTTATCCGTCATTTTTACACCCCTTACCATTATAATTTATATTTTATTATACCTTATTGATAATTAATATTCAATTAAGTGCTTAAATTACACCTAAATGTTATTAATGAAGGTTCTTTCTCCCCACTGAAACCAATTTACTGGGTTATATGCATGTTGCAGAAGGTATTGAGACTTTTCATTAATAATCTATTAGTTTTTATGTTTTGCTCGGCTAATAGTGATTCCACTATTAGCATTAATATAAGCATGATTAAAGATAATATTTTACGTAATGTTGCCCCTAAATTGTTATTGAACAGTCATAACCTAATTGAACTTATTTAATATTTTAACCTACCAGTTTTCATTAATGATTTTATACACGGTAATTTTTGCATTAAGATAGTTCTCCTTCGTAAACTCTTGTTTAATTCATTCCTCATTCCGTTTACTTCTTCTTCGGATAAATTCTTTTCAGATAAATGGTCTATCTCACGTCCTGTCGCTTTAATTTCATTATTATAGTGATTTATGAGATATTCATGTTGTTTTATATCTTTAGATACACATTCTAAGGAACAATAACCTCCATTTGCCCATTTTTCCAAAGAAAACGTGTCTTCAAAACTATTAACTCCACAATAATTACATCCTTGCATAAGCAATTTTACCTCCATAAACTAATAGTAAAATATATTCAAATATCCACTTTTATTATTAAATACAGATTCCATACATCCCGCCAATAGTCTTCTAATCCGAGTTTATAATAAATCATTTTTATCTTTATTTAAATTTATATTACGCCTTTCTCTACACTTGAGAAATAACTCTTATGAAGATTAT
>DHIM01000265.1:6410-14200 GCA_002403785.1 Clostridium sp. UBA4746 | reverse complement strand
AAACTATGAAATTTTATATTTTGATTTTATATTAATAATATAGTGGAAACTATAAATTAGTTAAAAATTTAAATTATAAGAGTAATTAACCATTTATAAAAAAATATTGAAATTTTCCAAGCTGAGTGATATGTTATAAAGAGAATTAAATATTAGAAGCAATGGAGTCATATTTTTATAGTTACAAATATTTATAGGGGGATTAAAATGAAAAAGATATTCACTACTAACAGAAAAAATCTATGGGGTAAATTAGATGAAAATTCTATAACATTAATATTTGCGGGTGAGGCACCATATAAATCAGCAGATGAAACATATATATTCACCCCGAATAGAAATTTTTATTATTTGACTGGTATTGATAGGGAGAAAATGATCTTAATGTTGTTTAAAACAAATGGAAAAGTTGAAGAAATTTTATTTATACAGAAAAACGATCCTTTTATGGCTAGGTGGATAGGAGAGAAGATGCCTGAAGAGGAAGCTAAACAAATTTCAGGTATAGAAAACATTAAGTTTGTAGAAGAAATCGAGGAAACTTTTGGTTCAATTTTAGATAAATCGAAAATAGATAATTTATGTTTAGATCTTGAAAGACAAGAATTCCATATATCAATGACTACATCACATAGGTTTGCAAAGGGTGCTATAGAAAGATATCCTTATTTAAGAATAAAAAATATATACCATGAAATATCGAATCTTAGACTTATAAAATCAGAAGAAGAAATTGGACTAATTAGAGAAGCTATAGATATAACAGATAAAGGTATAAAAGCACTAATGAAAAATTCGAAAGTAGGTATGAAAGAGTATGAATTAGAGGCTTACTTTGATTTTACATTGAAAAGTGCGGGTGTAACAGATTATGCTTTCCCCACTATTGTAGCTTGTGGTAAGAATGCAACTATACTTCATTATAATAAAAATAAAAGTGAACTTCAGGATGGTAAATTAATTTTGTTTGACTTAGGAGCCCAATATAAATACTATAATGCAGATATAAGCCGTACATTCCCTGTTAATGGGAAGTTTACAGAAAGACAAAAGCAAGTTTACAACGTTGTATTAAGGGCGCAAGAAGCAGTAACAAAAATTGCTAGGCCTGGTATAATGTTCTCAGTTTTAAATGAAACTGCTAAAACAGTACTTGCAGAAGGATGCATAGAGTTAGGTCTTATTAAGGAAGTTAGTGAACTATCTAAGTATTATTTTCATGGAGTAAGCCATTATTTAGGGTTAGATACCCATGACGTAGGAAATCGCAACATAAAACTAACAGCTGGAATGGTACTGACTAATGAGCCGGGGCTTTATATAGAAGAAGAGAATATCGGAATTAGAATAGAAGATGACCTACTAGTCACAGAATACGGATGTGAAAATCTTTCAAAACAAATTATAAAAACTGTAGAAGAAATTGAAAAATTTATGGCATAGTATATTATTCAAAATAAACTGTATTTAGAAAAAACTTATTTTCTTATTTTAAGAAGGTAAGTTTTTTTACTGTGCAATAATATTAAAATAAAGGAAAGTGAAAGTATTAATATTAGATGTTACGATGATAAATGTATAGTCATTAATTTTTTTAATTATGAAAAAGGGATCTCTATGCTCTACAAGGATAGAAAATATATAAATATGAAAATATATCAGTAGTGAAACAGTTAAAAAAGTTATAAATTTTATATGGACATACTTAAAGTATTTTAATGTAATTATTTTAAGCATGTTTTTTATCAAATAATTACATAATAATATTACGTCATGAAATAATTAGGATAAAAGTGGGTATAATTAAAGGGATAAGTAAATTCATTGCAAGTGGGGTGTTTAAATATGATGTTTAATAAATTTACAGAAAGAGCACAAAAGGTCTTAATATATGCTCAAGAAGAAGCTCAACAATTAAAACATGGTTATGTAGGTACAGAGCATATATTATTAGGAATTCTAAAGGAACAAGATGGGTTATGCAAAAAATCTTTAAATGATATGAAAATTTCGTCCGAAGGGGTAAAAAAATTAATAGTAGAGTATGAGGGAGAAGGAGACGTAGAGATGCGTAGGAACGAAATACCTCTTACTCCAAGAACAAAAAGGTTATTAGAATTAAGTCTCGTAGAAGCCAGAAATCTTAATCATAATTATATTAGTCCAGAACATATTTTGCTAGCATTAATTAGGGAATCAGAAGGTGTTGCGTATACAGTCTTAGCTAATTTAGGAGTGGATTTTAATAAACTAAGAAACGACATACTAAATAATTGGTGTTCCGAAGATACTCCCAAGGGAAGTTCATCAAAAGAAAAAGAAAAACATGGTACGCCAACTCTAGATCATTTTGGTAAAGACCTAACTGAAATGGCAAGAGAAGGTAAACTTGATCCTGTTATAGGAAGAGACAATGAAACTCAAAGGCTTCTAGAAATTTTGTGCAGAAGAATGAAGAATAATCCGTGCCTTATAGGCGAACCAGGTGTAGGTAAGACGGCTATAGCAGAAGGGCTTGCACAAAGAATAGCTTCCGGTAGTATACCTGAAATCTTAAAGGATAAAAGAGTTATAACTTTAGATATATCATCAATGGTTGCAGGTTCAAAATATAGAGGTGAATTTGAAGAAAGGCTTAAAAAGGTTATGAAGGAGATAGTTGTCGCAGGGAATGTTATTATATTCATAGATGAAATTCATACTATCATTGGGGCAGGAGGAGCAGAAGGGGCTATTGATGCATCTAACATATTAAAACCGGCCCTAGCTCGTGGAGAACTTCAATGCATAGGTGCAACAACTATAGATGAATACAGAAAACATATTGAGAAGGACTCAGCGCTCGAGAGAAGGTTCCAGCCTATAATTGTAGGAGAACCAAGTAAACAGGAAGCTGTTGAAATATTAAAAGGCTTAAGAGATAAGTATGAAGCACATCACAGGGTTAAAATTACAGATGGGGCTTTAGAAGCTGCAGTTACATTATCACATAGATATATTTCTGATAGATTTTTACCTGATAAAGCAATAGATCTTATAGATGAGGCTGGTGCAAAAGTAAGAATTCAAAACTTAACTGCTCCACCAAATTTAAAAAGTTTGGAAGAGAAAATAGATAAAATCTCTAAAGAGAAAGCTGATGCTATATCAGTACAGGATTTTGAAAAAGCAGCTAAAATAAGAGATACTGAAAAACAATTAAAAGATGAGTTATATAATTCTAAGAATAATTGGAAAACTCAAAATCATGCTGATAAACTAATAGTCTCAGAGCTTGAAATAGCTAATGTGGTATCTAGATGGATTAATATACCTATAGAAAAATTGACCGAAAAAGAATCAGAACGGCTATTAAAATTAGAGGAAGTACTTCACACGAGAGTAATAGGACAAAATGAAGCGGTTAAATCTATCTCAAAAGCTATAAGACGTGCAAGGGTTGGGCTAAAGGATCCCAAAAGACCTATAGGATCATTTATATTTTTAGGTCCTACTGGTGTAGGGAAAACAGAATTGTCTAAAGCACTAGCGGATGCAATGTTTGGTGATGAAAATAATATGATAAGAATAGATATGTCAGAATATATGGATAAACATACTGTGTCAAGACTTATGGGTTCACCGCCTGGATATGTAGGATTTGAAGAGGGTGGACAATTAACTGAAAAGGTAAGAAGAAACCCATATTCAGTTATACTATTTGATGAAATTGAAAAAGCTCATCCAGATGTAGTTAATATTTTGTTACAGATATTAGAAGACGGAAGATTAACAGATGGAAAAGGCAAAACAATAGATTTTAAAAATACAGTAATTATAATGACATCTAACGTAGGAGCATCTACTTTAAAAAAGCAGAAGGCTTTAGGGTTTGATATAAAGGGTAATGATGTAAACTCAGAATATGAAAAGATGAAAGAAAATATAATGGAAGAATTAAAACTTTCTTTCAAACCAGAATTTCTGAATAGAATAGATGATATTATAGTATTTCATTCATTAGAACAAGATGATCTATATAAAATAGTAGAAATAATGCTTAAGGTTGTGAAAGATCGTCTTAAAGAACTTGGAATTAATATTAGTTTTGATGAGAAAGTTAAAAAGCATCTAGCTAATGCTGGAATTGATACTGCTTATGGAGCTAGGCCATTAAGACGAGAAATCACTAAGGTCATAGAAGATAGACTTTCTGAAGAAATACTTAGGGGTATCATTAGCAAAGGAGATAGTGTAAATGCGCTTATGGAAAACAGTAAATTGATTTTCAAAACTTTGCATGATTAATGTTGTTTATGTATTGTAAGAAGTATATAATTAAAGTGAATAATTATTCTGAAAAGCCACTCTTGAGTGGTTTTTTAATTTGTAGGAGATATAAGTTTTATGTTAATATTAATCGTACACTTGTTATTTATATTAGTGAGACTAATTAAAAATACATTATTATTTAAGAGGGTTTGTACTACATTACTGTTAATAAAAAATAACTAATAGACTAATTATATAACAAGGGGTGTGAATCTATGGCAAAAATCAAGAATGTATTTGTATGTCAAGAATGTGCATATGAAGCACCTAAATGGGTAGGGAAATGTCCTAGTTGCAGCAGTTGGAATACAATGGTTGAAGAAATGAAAGATACGGGATTTAAAAGAGCTGTTACCATGAGTAACAGTGTTTCACCTCGGAGTATAATGGATATTAAATCTAGTGAACATGAGAGATTAAATACGGGTATTCAAGAATTGAATAGAGTACTCGGTGGTGGATTAGTCAAAGGTTCACTAACATTAATATCTGGAGATCCAGGTATTGGTAAATCAACATTGCTTTTACAAACAGCTAAAAATATATGTGATAAATATGGAAAAGTATTATATGTTTCAGGAGAGGAATCTGAAGAGCAAATTAAAATGAGGGGTGATAGACTTAATGCGGTATCACAAGAACTTTATATAGTATCGGAAACTAATGTAGAAATCATTGAAAAATATATAGATGAGATAAAGCCTATATTTGTAATAATTGATTCTATACAAACATTATTTAGAACTTCAATTACTTCTGCGCCAGGTAGTGTTTCTCAAGTTAGAGAATGTTCTAATGAATTAATGCGTATTGGAAAAACTAAAGGAATACCCTTATTTATTGTGGCGCATGTTACTAAACAGGGAGAACTTGCAGGGCCGAGGGTACTTGAACACATGGTAGATACGGTGCTATATTTTGAAGGTGAGAGGAATCAAGAATTTAGGATACTTCGGACGATGAAAAATCGGTTTGGTACAACTGATGAAATCGGTGTATTTGAAATGAGACAAGAAGGACTTGCTCAAATATTAAATGCTTCTAGTATTTTTCTTGAGGAGACTAGTTTTAGTCAAGAAGGTTCTGTAGTAATAGGAGTAATTGAGGGAACAAGACCTATACTAGTTGAAATTCAGGCTCTAGTTAGTGAAACTAAAGCAATTATGCCAAGAAGAACTGCAGTAGGTGTAGATAATTCAAGATTAAACCTTATTTTAGCAGTTTTAGAAAAAAAATTAAAAGTTCCTTTTTATAATTGTGATGTTTATGTTAATGTAGTAGGGGGACTAAATTTAGATGGTACTTCTGGGGATTTAGGATTAGCGATTGCACTACTCTCTAGCGTGAAAAGTAGGGCAATAAAATTAGATAAAACGATTGTTGTAGGTGAAATTGGACTAACGGGTGAAGTAAGGCCTATATCACATTGTGAAAAAATAGTTAATGAAGCAAGCAAATTAGGGTTCAAAAATATTATTATACCAGAACGTAATGAAAAGAAAATAAATAATAAAAACATTAATATTATAGGCACATCCTCATTAAAAGATATTATAAGTAGAATTTTTTAATGACATTATTAATTAAGTAGGGAGAAAAAGATGAGAGTAGAGAAAAGCAAGGAACTTATGAGTATATTAAAAATAATGGCACCTGGTACCTCACTCAGAGAAGGACTTGAAAATATTTTAAAAGCTAAAACTGGCGGGCTTATTGTCTTAGGAGATGGTAAGGAGATATTAGATATCGTAGATGGTGGGTTTGGAATAAATGCGATTTATAGTCCAGCCTATGTATATGAACTAGCCAAGATGGACGGAGCAATAGTCATAAGTAGTGATTTGAAAAAAATATTATATGCTAATACTCAACTTATGCCAAGTTCTACAATACCAACTTATGAGACTGGAACAAGGCACAGAACAGCTCAGAGAATAGCTAAGCAAACGGGGTATGTTGTTGTTGCAATATCACAAAGAAGAACTATTATAACGGTATATAAAGATGATATAAAATACGTTTTAAGAGATAGTAGTGTAATTTTAGCAAAAGCAAATCAAGCTATTCAGACCTTAGAAAAATACGTTTCAGTACTTGAGCGAGTAGTAAGTAATTTGAATCTCTTAGAATTTCAAGATTTAGCTACCCTGTTTGATGTAATATCAGCAATACAAAGGACAGAAATGGTTATGAGAATAGTTGGTGAGATTGAAAGGCACATATGTGAACTAGGTAATGAAGGTAGACTGATATCAATGCAATTACATGAGCTAATTAGAAGTGTGGAGGAAGATGGAATACTCTTAATAAGAGATTATTGTCAAAGTGGTATGAGTTATATTGAAATGTATAGAAAAATAGAAAATATGAGTGCTGAAGAACTATTAGATTTAGATTTCATTTCTAGAATTATTGGATATATTGGTGTTCCTTTAGTTGATACTCTAATTTCTCCAAGGGGATATAGGATGCTAAATAAGATACCTAGAATACCCGTAAATGTTATAGAAAATCTTGTTAAGCATTTTAGAGAATTAAAGGCTACAATGGAAGCTTCTTATGAACAACTTGATAGTGTAGAGGGTATTGGTGAAGCAAGAGCTAAAGCTATTAAAAGTGGATTAAGAAGGTTAAAAGAGCAATTTATGTTAGACAAGCAAATATAGCACAAAATAAGTTTTAATATATTTTGTGCTACGTTTTTATCTCATGGTGTATTTACCTAAGGTACTAATTTTGTCATACTCTTTTAAAAGAACGTCATATAAATTTAAGTCTAAAAGATTACATAAAGAAGTTATATAAAAAAGATTGTTTCCTAATTCTCTTTCTATGACTTCTCTACAGTTTTCACAAAGATTACCTTGAACGTGAGGATCATGTGAAGATTTTATGGCATCCAGATTCAAATCATTTATATTATCAGTGGTATACTGATTTTTTACGTCCACTTTAATACAACCACAATTGGTAACAGATTTCGCAACAGCTCTATTAACTCTAGCTTCTGATTCTTGAAGTTTAGTAAGTATATCTAAGATACTTCTATGCCGTAATAGGGATTCATCCACAGAGTTTTGAAAATTATCAAATATACAATCTTTCATTAAATTCATCTCCTTGTTAATATTTAAGTAGCTATACTATCCTAATTATAGGATTTAGATTATGTTTTTGTCAATAAATTAAGTACGCATTCCACCTTATGAATATATAATAAATCAACAGGAGTTTTATTAATAGGGGGAATGTTATGTTAAATATTGGTGAAAAAATATTTATAGCAGATTATGGTGCTGGGTATATACAAGATATAGATATTAAAGAATGTTCTGGGATAGGTTATAAATATGTAAATATATATCTTTTACTAGATAATATGAATTTTATGATTCCGATAGATAAAATTGAAAATCATAAAATAAGAAACATTTTAAATAAAAAAGAATTGGAAACAACTTTAAATACGATATCAAATG
>DHIM01000265.1:0-6335 GCA_002403785.1 Clostridium sp. UBA4746 | reverse complement strand
CCATTGCTATAGAAAGTAATTGGAATAACAGATATAGAAATAACAAGAAAAAAATTCAAAGCGGTAATACTTTAAAAATGTGTGAGGTAATTAGGGATTTATATTATTTACAGAAGCAAGACATGCTTCCACCCGGTGAAGTGAAAATTTTGGAAAGAGTTGAAGGAATGGTCGCCAGTGAAATAATGTTAGTACTAGGGCTTAGTATGGAGCAAGCATTATGTAAAATAAGGAATTTAGTTTAACAATTTGTTAATTGTGTGACATATTTTATTGAAATACACAAGTTTATAGTATATATTAGATAATAACAGGATATAAATTCAAATAAGTGTTAATAATCTAAAAGGAGGTGAAGTTTTTGCTAAAAAAATTATTAAGAGGACTGTTTACAATCATAGGACTAATTCTAGGATATTTAATAGGTGGTATGCTTTTAAGCACAAACTATTTAGGCGGACTTAATTATTTGAAAGATGGTAGAATTCAAGGAATAATATTCATTATTTTTTCAACTTTAATTTTTGGGGTTATTTTATTTCTATTATCACCTTTAATCGTATCTTTTATAATGAAATTTATGGATTATGTAGAGATAAGCACACAAAAAATGCCAACTTCTCAAATTATTTTTGGTACAGGTGGAGCAATAATAGGTCTTGTAATTGCATCTTTATTTGCAGGGTTATTTAAATACCAATCTCTTATATGGAACATTATTGCTGTTATTTTTACAGTTATAATGGCAGCTTTAGGAGCGGATATTTGCGCAAGAAAAAGAGATGAAATATTATCTTTCTTTACAAGTATTAAAAGGAATAATGGATTCAAAGATAAAAAAGTTAAAGGATTTACTAATGAAAACCCAAAGGTGTTGGATACATCGGTAATAATTGATGGTAGGATATTTGATATTTGTCAAACGGGTTTTGTCGAAGGTCCATTAGTTATACCTACTTTTGTTTTAGAGGAGCTTAGACATATTGCTGATTCGTCAGATGGGCTTAAGAGGAATAGAGGAAGAAGAGGACTCGATATATTAAATAAAATTCAAAAGGAACTAAATATTGAAGTTGAAATTTGGGAGAAAGATTTCCCCAATATTGCAGAGGTGGATAGTAAACTTTTAAAATTAGCTCAGATTCTGAATGGTAAAGTAATTACAAACGATTTTAATCTTAATAAGGTAGCTGAATTTCAAGGTGTCCCAGTTTTAAATATTAATGAACTTGCGAACGCTGTAAAGCCAGTAGTTCTACCAGGGGAAGAAATGAAAATTCAAGTTATGAAAGATGGAAAAGAATCGGGTCAAGGAATAGCCTATTTAGATGATGGCACAATGATTGTTGTTGAAGGTGGAAGACGATATATTGGTGAGAACATAGTTGTTATTGTAACATCAGTACTTCAGACTGCCGCGGGCAGAATGATTTTTGCTAAAAACAAAGATTCTTTAGTTAAAAGTTAACCATATTACGTAAGTGAGGTTTTATATGAGTAGAAACTGTGCCATAATTTTAGCTGCTGGCAAGGGAAGGCGGATGGGTAAATCTATTAATAAGCAGTATCTAAATATTAATGAATATCCCATCTTGTACTATACTATAAAGGCTTTTACACAAAGTAATTGTATAGATGAAATTATAGTAGTTGCAGCAGAAGGGGAAGTGGATTATTGCAGAGAAGAAATAGTTGAGAAATACAATTTTTTAAAAGTGAAAAGTGTAATTACTGGTGGAAAAGAAAGACAACATTCTGTGCTAAATGGTCTATTGGCAGTATCAAATTGCGAAATTGTACTAATTCATGATGGGGCTAGACCTTTTGTAAACGAATCTATTATTAGTAACGCAGTATTTTATGCTAATTTATATGGAGCCACTGCATGTGGAGTACAGCCTAAGGATACAATTAAGATTAAAGACTCTTCAGGATTTTCTTTGGAAACACCTAAAAGAGAAATGCTGTTTTGTGTACAAACACCTCAAGCTTTTAAATATGACCTTATATTAAATTGTCATAAAAAAATTAATAATGATGGCATTAAGGTAACAGATGATACAATGGTGGTAGAGCAATATGGTAACAAGGTATATCTTTATGAAGGTAGCTACGATAATATAAAGGTGACAACACCAGAGGACTTAGTAATTGGAAGACAAATACTGGATAAGAATCGTTATTGACATTATCACATTTAATGTGTATATTTATTAGTAACTATAAATAATGTTACATGTAAATTTAATATTAGGTAATGGTGATGAAGAGTTGTAGCAAAACTATCAGTAGTAATACCGTTAAAAATGAGTACAAATTTAGGTGCTACCGCGATAAACTCGCCCTAAAACAGGGCGAGTTTATATTTTTTGATAATATTTAAAAAGGAGAATAAGTGTGGAATTTAATATACTAAAGGATAAATTTACAATAGAGCAAGCAAAACAGCTAAATCCACTAGTTCTTGCACTAGTTGGAGATGCGATTTATGAGGTGTTTATTAGAACATATCTTGTAGAAAAAAATAGGAATATGAATGTACATAAAATTCATGTTAAGGCAATTGAATATGTAAAAGCACATGCACAAAGCGAGTATATGAAATTTATTATAGAAAGATTAGATGAGGAAGAACTCAGAATATTTAAAAGAGCTAGAAATTCTAAAAGTGGAACTACACCTAAAAATGCAGATTTGAATGAATATAAATGGGCAACAGGATTTGAAGCTTTGGTAGGTTTTTTGTATCTAAGCGAAAAGAATGAAAGGTTAAATTATATTTTCGAAGAAATTATAAATCATAACTTGGGGGATGAGAATTATGCTTAAGGTTAAATTAATAGAACATACGCCTAATCCAGAAAAAGTTATAGCAGCAGCAGCTAAACTTTGTTATAGCCAAGTAGGGGTAGATGAAATATTAGAAAATTTGGAAGAACAAAAAACTGAGAAGTTTTTAGATATGTTAATGACTTATGGACATCATTCTCCAATAGAGCATGTGAGTTTTACTTTTGCCATTGAAGGTGTATCTAGAAGCCTTACTCATCAATTAGTAAGGCATAGGGTAGCATCATATTCACAACAAAGTCAAAGATATGTAAAACTTAAACAATTTGAGTACATAATTCCACCAAATATTGAACAAAATGAAGAAGCAAAAACAATTTTTATACAATCCATGAATTCGGATCAAGAAGCTTATAATCAACTAGTAGGAATATTGTCTAAAAAAGAGCTAGATAAACTTACAAAAGAATATATAATCGATAAAAAATTATTAAATTTTGGAGAAATCGGAGAAAAAGAGTACAAAATTTTGAAAAGCAAAGCAGAAAAAAAGTCGCTTGAAGATGCACGATATGTATTTCCAAATGCATGCGCAAGTAAAATAATAGTTACAATGAATGCAAGAGAACTAATTCATTTTTTTAATCAGAGATGTTGCACTCGAGCTCAATGGGAAATAAGACAAATGGCAAAAACAATGTTAATGCAAGCAAGAATTGTTGCCCCTGTACTTTTTAAACATGCAGGACCAAGTTGTATTAGTGGAGCATGTCCTGAAGGTAGTATGTGTTGCGGAAAAACTCAAGAGATAAGAAAAGAATATGAAATGAAATAGATAAAATAGGAGAGATATTTAAGATGAGCGATAATAAAAGGTATCAAGGAAATAAAGGTAAGCCGACTAGTGGTAAAGAAGATAAATATGGTACAGCGTCTAGGAGAGGTAGAACTTGCGAACATGGTGCTAAGGAAAGTAGGGAATTTATAAGTACTAAGGAAGATAAAAACCGAGTAAGTACTAAAAAAATCAAGCAAAGTAGTGAAAATGTACCTGAAAATAGGAAATTTACTAGGGAGAGAACGGATGTAAACCCTAGAAAGAGTAATGTTAATGGAGATCTTGAACCAAAAATTATGAGAGAAGACTTAATTGAAGGAAGAAATGCAGTTATAGAAGCTCTAAAATCAGATAGAACTGTAGAATATATCCTTATTGCTAAAGGTGATATGGTAGGGTCTATAAGTGTTGTTATAGCATTAGCTAAAGAAAAAGGAATTGTCACAAAAGAAGTAGACAGAAGAAAACTAGATCAAATGTCACAAACATCATCACACCAAGGAGTCATTGCTGTAATAACACCATACAAATATTTTGAAATAAATGATATTTTTAAATATGCACAGGAAAGAGGAGAGAAGCCTTTTATAATTATATTAGATGAAATTGAAGATCCTCATAATTTTGGATCTATCATAAGAACTGCAGAGGTATGTGGAGCTCATGGCATTATAATACTTAAAAGGAAAAATATTGGAGCTACGCCGACTGTATATAAAACATCAGCTGGTGCAATTGAGCATATGAAAATAGCGAAAGTAACTAATATAAATGTAGCAATAGAGGAACTTAAAGAACGTGGCGTATGGATTTATGGTGCAGATATGGAAGCACAAAATTATATTTTTAATACAGATTTAACTGGTGCAGTAGCACTTGTTATTGGGAGTGAAGGTAGAGGTATTTCTAAACTTACTAAAGAAAAATGTGATGTTTTAGTTAAAATACCTATGGTTGGAAAAATAACATCTTTGAATGCATCGGTTGCGGGTGGGATAATAATGTATGAAATTATGAAACAAAAAATTAGATGAGGTAAAAAGTGAAAACAATTTTTGTTGATGGGTATAATGTTATAAATAGCTGGCAAAATCTTAAAAATATAAAAGATTGTAGTTACGAATCTTCCCGCCTTCAACTTATAGGAATACTTCAGAACTATTCAGGATTTAATGGCTATAAAATTTTTATAATTTTTGATGCGCAATTTGTTAAAGGTAGTGTTCAAAAACAAGAAAAGCAAGGAAATTTAGTTGTGGTTTTTACAAAAGAAGGCGAAACAGCAGATGATTACATTGAAAGAATGGTTAACAACATAGGACGAAAATCTGAAGTCTGCGTTGTTACATCAGATTCTTTAGAGCAACAGGTTGCGTTTCAAAGAGGCGCTACTCGAATGTCTTCTATTGAATTTTATCATGACGTAATAAGTACTCAAAAAAAAATTCAGGCAAGTATTGAAAGAAGATATTTGGAAAAAAGAAATTGGTTAGAAGAAAGAATAGATGAAAAAACATTGGAAAAACTTGAAAAAATGAGAAGGAGCCATTGAATCTTCTTGACTATATAAATTGCTCTAAGGTATAATCATCTATATGTCACATGATTGGTGTGGAGGGGATATTTGTTGGAAAAAATTATTGGAGCTAGTGTGGATAATTTATGCTTCGAAGAAAGATTGGATGAAGAAGTAGTAATTGAAGCACAAATTAGCAATGTTAGAGCACAAGAATATTTAATAAATAAATACAAGAACTTTGTTAAAGCTAAGGCTAAGTCGTATTTTCTGATTGGCGCGGATAAAGAAGATATTT
Source organism: Clostridium sp. UBA4746 (assembly GCA_002403785.1). GTDB lineage: Bacteria > Bacillota > Clostridia > Clostridiales > Clostridiaceae > Clostridium_AD. The sequence goes on along the minus strand of DHIM01000265.1, from coordinate 893 downwards.
ACCAAGAAGGAATGATAGGTCTCTATAAGGCTATTAGAGATTTTAAGGCAGATAGATTATCCTCTTTTAGGGCATTTGCTGAAATTTGTGTTACAAGGCAGATAATTACAGCAATTAAAACGGCCACTCGTCAAAAACACATTCCCCTTAATACATATATATCTTTAAATAAACCAATATATGACGAGGAATCAGATAGAACATTATTGGATGTGCTCTCAGGTGCTAAAATTACTGACCCCGAAGAGTTAGTCATTAGCCGTGAAGAAGTAATAAGTATTCAAAATGAGATTGGCGAAGTCCTATCAGAATTAGAGATGGAAGTCTTGATGTCATATCTAGATGGTAAATCATATCAAGAGATTGCTTGTGATTTAGAGAGGCATGCAAAGTCTATTGATAATGCACTTCAAAGAGTAAAAAGAAAGTTAGAAAAATGTTTAAGTAAACGATAAAAATGTATTGACAAAAAAAACAAACAATAGTACAATTAATAACTGGTGTATAGCTTTAAGTTGTACTTCAGCGGGAGTAGCTCAGTGGTAGAGCACCAGCTTCCCAAGTTGGGTGTCGCGGGTTCGAGACCCGTTTCCCGCTCCAAAATTAAATGCCCATATAGCTCAGTCGGCAGAGCGTCACCTTGGTAAGGTGGAGGTCACCGGTTCAATCCCGGTTATGGGCTCCATAACTATTAAGGTTGTACAATACACTAGGATAAGTTTACTTGCACGAAAGTGTAATTATTTAAATAAGGAGGAATACAAAATGGCAAAAGCAAAGTTTGAAAGAACTAAACCACATGTAAATATAGGAACAATAGGGCACGTAGATCACGGCAAGACTACATTAACAGCTGCAATAACAGCAGTACTTGCAACTAAAGGCTTAGCAGA
>DHIM01000064.1:18012-18531 GCA_002403785.1 Clostridium sp. UBA4746 | reverse complement strand
GAATTAATTGCATCTAATTTTCTTAAACATACTGAGCAGAAAGGTAAACATAGATTAGTCATTACACAAAAGGGTGACAATGTTCTATCCTTATTTAAAGGAAGAATTTCTGAAAACAAGATAACACTTATTGACAACTATTTAAAAGCTCATCTTGAGAATATTAAAAAAGAGCTAACAGTTAGTGCTGACTATACAATTGAAAACAATAATAATTATTTAGTAAACCTAACTGCTTCTGAAGATAGTTTTACACTTATAGATATTAAACTTAGTGTAACGTCAAACAAGCAAGCACGAAATTTATGCACCAAATGGAGAAATAAGCCTTCTGAACTTTATGCCAAGATAATAAATCTTCTTATAGATGACTAATCTTCCTATGGAAGCTACTAATCTTCTTATAGAAGATAATTTTTATAGGAAAGTCATTCCTGTGGGCTCCCCACCAATAGATATGGCTTTTTTATTATCAGTAATTTTATCAATTCTAAAAAGCAAATTATTATAATTATCTCC
>DHIM01000064.1:0-17888 GCA_002403785.1 Clostridium sp. UBA4746 | reverse complement strand
AGCAAATTATTATAATTATCTCCTACATACAAATATTTTTCATCTTCTAGTATTCCTCTTGGCATACCTCCAACATCAAATTTTTTAATTTCTTTGTAATTATTTATGTCTAACATGCTTACTGTACCTTCTCCAAAGTTTGAAACATAACAGTATCTCTCATTACAATATATGTCAACAGGTGAATTACCAACAGGTATCTTGTATAGTACATCATAATTTTTTAATGAAATTATACTAATGCTTCCTTTGTTATCCATGCCTAAATTACTCTCGCAAACTAAAATATAATTTCCATCTGGAGTAATTATAGCTTTAGTAGGATATGCCCCCACTCTAATATTCTTAATATTTCCCTTAAGAGCACAATCTACTAGTGTTATACTGTCACTATTCATGTTGGCTACAACAATAATATTGTTTCTTTTACAAATATAAATACTATGTGGTGAATTACCACAGGGAATTGTTTCTACAATGTTTTTTATCTCTAAATCAAAAACTATTATATCATCAGAATCCCCACAAATAACATAAGCCTTATCATTATAAACTGACAAATCATTACAATGCATTCCGATAAAATAATTTTCTATTTCATAACTATTAAGATTAATCATAGAAATACTGTTATCGTAACTATTAGCTGTTAGTAGCTTATCTTTATAAACATATATACCATGAGGACCAATTCTTTTGAGATTTCTTTTATCCAAATATATCTTTTTTTCTTCTAGAAACAAACTCAAATTAACCTTTGATATGCAATCTGATGAAGTACTACATACATATAAATTCCTCAAATTCCTCACCTCCTCATAACCATAATATGAAGATATTAATAATATGCTAACAATGTTTTCATGAAAGTTAAATTCTTGAAATGTAGCTACTTAATAGTATATAATAATTAATATAATTACTAAAATTGCGAAACACGGAGGAATAAATTATGTACAGTTATGAACCAAAAGGAGTTTGTTCAAAAAAAATAACTTTTGAAGTTGTTGATAATAAAATAAGGTCGGTCGTTTTTACAGGAGGGTGCGCAGGTAATTTGCTTGGAATTTCAACCCTCGTAAAAGGGATGAAAGTTGAAGAAGTTATAAAAAATTTAAAGGGTATTAGCTGTGGCAATAAAGGTACTTCTTGCCCTGATCAATTAGCTTTGGCACTTGAAAAATTAGTTGTAAATAATTAATTAATTAATACATATGAAAATAGACAGCATTATGTTTTGTTATTATTTGAATGTACTTAAAGAACCGAGACACATATTAGGTAAAATATGCGTCTCGGTTCTTTTTAATATTAAAAGCTATGTACATTTCTTATAATTCTTCTCATATCTCCCACCATATATAAAGAACCTGATACTAATAGCAAATCTTCATCGCTACAGTAACTCAAAGCTTTCTTATAAGCTTCTTCATAATCTTCAATTGCCTCACATTTTGTAGTATATTTCTCTACCTGACCTTTTAATTCTTGTGAAAGTTCTGCTCGTGTGTTATGTGGAGTAACAGCAATAACTCTGCTTACTTTTGGAACTATAGTTTTTATCATATCTTCCACTTGTTTATCTGCAAGGATTCCTAATATTAATATTATTTTATTATAGTCAAAATACATGTCAATACTTCGTGTAAGATTTTCAATGCCATCAATATTATGTGCTCCATCTATAACAACTAAAGGCTTTTTATTCATTACCTCAAGCCTTGCAGGCCACTCTACCTTTCCAAGTCCTGTTATTATGTCATCTTTATTAACTTTGACACCTTGCCCCATAAGCGCCTCTATAGCGTGTACAGCTACAGAACAATTTAGTAATTGGTGTTTTCCTAGAAGTGACAAATTAATAATATAGTCATTATTTGATGTATGGACTTCTATTTTTTGAGTTATTAAAATATTACTATTATACATTTCTTCTTTCTCTGAATTAATTAGAATATGTTGTATGTTTTTTTTGCCTAAATATACAGCTGACTCCTTTGGAACTTTTATTAATTTACATTTCCTTTCCCTGCATATTTTCTCTATTACTTTTTCACTTTCTTTTTGCTGTGGAAATACTACTACAGGAATTCGCTCCTTTATAATACCTGCTTTCTCATAAGCAATCTTATCCATTGTATCTCCGAGTATTAGAGTATGATCCAAACTAACAGATGTAATAATACTTAAAATAGGTATGATTACATTTGTTGAGTCGAGCCTTCCCCCAATTCCTACTTCAACTACTGCGAAATCTATACTGTTTTTATAAAAATATAAAAAACCCGCACAGGTAATTATCTCAAATTCAGTTGGGTTACCGTGCCCTAGTTCCACAACCTTACCCACCGCTTTTGAGACCTCTGTTACAATGTCACTTAAATCCCCTTTAGAAATATTAGTATTATTAATTTGTATCCTTTCTTCAAACTCTTCAATAAATGGAGAAATATATGAGCCTACCTTGTATCCGGCTTCCACCAAGATTGTAGTGACCATAGCAGTAGTCGAACCTTTGCCATTAGTCCCTGCAATATGTATACATTTTATTTTTTTATGTGGATTACCCAAAAGTTCTAATATTTTTTCAGTTCTCTCAAGCCCAAGTTTACTACCAAACTTTGCTGTATTTTTTATATAAGATATAGCCTCGTCATAATTCATGCTTATCCTTCCTTTCAAATAACTGAGTGGGGACGGTTAATAACTTTTAACTTCCTCTTATTAAATTCTATACCAACTTAGAGTCAGTTAACAACCTTTTATTATAATTAAAGCTCGTAACAGTTACTAAAAGTGCTTAAAGTGTTACTAAAAAGTAGGGACGGTTAACAACTAATTACCCAATTAGTTGTTAACCGTCCCCTTTTTGTTTACAAATTATTTTATTTCTATCTATTACCTAGTTCTTAATTACTTTAACAAGTGACAGGCTACAAAATGTTCTGGTTTTATTTCTTTTAACTCTGGTGTTTCACTGGAGCAACAGTCCATAGCATATTTACATCTTTGAACAAATCCACAACCTGGTTTAGTATTTATTGGACTTGGCACTTCTCCCTCGAGCATTATCCTGCTTTTACTTTTAGATTGAATAGGATCAGCAATCGGAATAGATGAAAGTAAGGCTTTAGTATATGGATGCATTGGATTTTCATATAAAATTCCACTTGGTGCAAGTTCAACCAATTTACCTAAATACATTACACCAACTCTATCAGATATATGCTTAACCATAGATAAATCATGAGCTATAAATAAGTAAGTCAAACCAAGTTCCTTTTGAAGTTTTATTAATAGGTTAACTACTTGAGCTTGAATCGAAACATCTAAAGCCGAAATAGGTTCATCACAAACAATAAATTTAGGTTCTATAGCAAGAGCTCTAGCTATACCTATTCTTTGCCTCTGCCCCCCTGAAAATTCATGTGGAAATCTAGATGCATGTTCTTTGTTCAATCCAACCATTTGAAGTACTTCTTGAATTTTTTCTGCTTTCTTCTGTCCTGTATATAGTTTATGAATATCTATACCTTCCCCTACAATATCTCCAACAGTCATTCTAGGGTTTAATGATGCATAAGGATCTTGAAATATTATTTGTGCATGCCTACAAAAATCTCTTTTAGCTTTTCCTTTTAATCCATGAATACTTATGCCATCAAAAAGTACTTCTCCATCTGTAGCTGGGTATAACCCCATTACAGTTCTTCCGCAGGTAGTCTTACCACAACCTGATTCACCAACTAGCCCTAAGGTTTCTCCTTTTTTAATTACAAAGGAAACATCATCAACAGCTTTTAGTGTTTCATGTTTACCAACTTGAAAATATTTTTTTAAATTTTTTACTACAATTAAATTTTCTTTTTCATTTTCAGCCATTAATTTACACCCCCAATTTCAAAGGGCACTTCAACTTTAGGTGCATTCGCATGTTGTAACCAACATGAAGCTTGATGAGTATCAGAAATTATAGTAGCTTCTGGCATTTCTTGCTTACATATTTCCATAGCATATTCACATCTTGGAGCAAATGGACAACCAACTGGTGGCTTTACCAAATCAGGTGGAGTTCCCTTAATAGAATACAGACTATCTTTATGACCAGTCTCTAGTCTAGGAACTGATTGAAGAAGTGCCCATGTATATGGATGTTTAGGATCATAAAATATTTCATCCGTATTTCCTCTTTCAATTATCTTACCAGCATACATAACTTGAATTTTATCCGCAACATCTGCAACTACTCCTAAATCATGTGTAATTAATACAACAGCTGTACCAAGTTTATTCTGAAGGTCCTTTATAAGATCCATTATTTGAGCTTGAATTGTAACATCGAGTGCTGTTGTAGGTTCATCTGCCACAAGAATTTTAGGTATACATGCAAGTGCGATAGCAATCATTGCCCTCTGCCTCATTCCGCCTGAAAATTCATGTGGATATTGTTTTACTCTTCTTTCTGCATTAGGAATATTAACAAGTTTTAACATCTTTATAGCTTCATTCATAGCTTCTTTCTTTTTCATGTTTCTATGGATAATTAAGCTTTCTGCTATCTGCTTTCCAATAGTCATAGTAGGGTTTAAAGAAGTCATAGGATCTTGGAAAATCATACTGATTTCAGCACCCCTAAAATGCCTTAATTCTTGTTGATTCATTTTTAAAATATCATTACCTTTATATAATATCTCGGATCCCTTTTTGATCTCACCAGGTGGAGTTTGTATTAACCTCATAAGAGATTTTGCTGTTACTGTTTTTCCACAACCAGATTCTCCAACTATTGCAAGAGTTTCACCTTCATTTACTTCGAAGCTTATACCCCTTACTGATTGAACTTCTCCAGCATATGTATGATACGAAACATGTAAATTTTTAACTTCAAGCAACTTTGACATATAAACACCTCCCTACTGTCTAAGTTTTGGATCAAGAGCATCTCTTAAACCATCGCCAAGTAAATTAAATGCTAACATTGTTATACTTATTGCTATTGCTGGGAATATAAATTCATGAGGATGGAACATCATCTGACTTTGACCATCAAAAATTAAAGCTCCCCAACTAGTCTTAGGAGATTGAATACCAAGCCCAAGAAAGCTCAAAAATGCTTCATCAAAAATAAAAGCTGGTATATCCATAGACATATAAACAAGTATAATTCCAATGGTATTAGGAATTAAATGCTTTGCAATAATTCTGGTTGGACTAGCACCTAATGCTTTTGCAGCTAATACATATTCCGATTCTTTAAGCTGCATAACTTGTCCTCTAATAAGCCTGGCTATGCCTGTCCATCCAGTTATACAAAGTGCAATAATAATTGTCATCTCTCCTTTTGGTAACACTAGTAACAATAGAATAACCACAATGAGGTAAGGTACACTTACAATTACTTCAACTATTCTCATAAGTATTGTATCGACCATGCCACCAAAATATCCACATATACCACCATATACACATCCAACAAAAAGTTCAATTAAAGTACCTACAAAACCAATTCTTAAAGATACTCTTGCACCCATCCAAAGTCTTCCGAATAAGTCTCTTCCCAAATTATCAGTTCCAAACCAATGTTTAGCCATTGGAGTTTTATCTAAAATATCATAATTTTGCTCTTGATAATTAACAGAGGCAATCATTGGTCCTATTATAGACATAACAATTATTACTATTAGAATTACCATGGATACCATTGCAACCTTATTTTTCTTAAGTCTTCTCCATGCATCTTGCCAATAACTTACATTAGGCCTTACCATAACATCTAAATTCGACTTCGAATATCCTATAGTTTTAAATAAATCTTCGCTATACTTTTTCATACCATATCTCCTTACCCTTTCCTTTGAGTCAATTTAATTCTAGGATCAACTAAAACATAAACTATGTCTACAATAAGTAAAGAAACGATGTATAAGAAAGCAAAAAATACAGTTAGAGACATAACTACAGTATAATCTCTATTAGAAATTGCGGAAACCAATTCCCTACCTAACCCTGGTATACTGAATATGCTTTCTACAACTAAGGAGCCAGTGATTACATACGCTATTCTAGGTCCTATCATTGTAACTACTGGTAGTATAGCGTTTCTTATAATATGTTTCCATACTAAAGATACTTGACCAACACCTTTTGACTTTGCAGTCAAGACATAATCTTGATTAATTACTTCAAGCACAGAAGTCCTCATAAATCTTGCATTTGATGCGAGCCCCGCCATAGCTAGTGCAATTGAAGGCAATAATGAATATCTATATATATCGAACAGACTTTTTGCAGACCATCCTGCTATTTTTAAATCAAATTTTGCTCCTAGACCGTATTGTAGAAGAATTGCTAAAACAAAACCAGGAACGCAAACCCCTATGAGTGCAATGAAGATGACTGTATAATCCACCCATGTATTTCTCTTAAAAGCTGCAATAATACCTAAAATTATTCCGAAAACTATTCCTATTGTTACCGCTTGCAATGCTAATCTTAATGAAACTGGGAACTCTTTAGCAATAATATCATTTACCTTTTGACCTGGGTAATGTATTGACATTCCCATGTCACCATGAACTAAATCTTTAATATATGTACCATATCTTACATACTCTGGTTGATCTAACTGATATTTTTTCATTATTTCTGCAGCTACCTTTTTGTCAAGAACTTTACCTGCTGAAGCCGAAATTGGGTCTCCTGGTATTGCATTTATAAGCACAAAAGTAATAGTCGCAACAACCCAAAGTGTAATGATCATGTAGCCAATCCTTTTTAATATATACTTAGGCATACAATTTTTATCCTCCTATCATAAAATTACTGCAACAAAACATTATTAGTTCTGTTGCAGTGTTTAATTAAATTTTATACATTCTATTTACCTGAAACGTATGCAGTTTTAAGGTCATAATATCCACCAAATATTGGTACATACATTCCCTTTAAATAATTCTGAGTAAATGAATCTATTTCTCTGTAGTAATATGGAGAAACTCCAGCGTCTTTAGCTATAAGAATATCTTCTGCTTCTTTAAATATAGCTAATCTCTTTGTAGCATCCAATTCTGTTTTTCCCTTTGCAATTAAAGCATCATATTTTGCATTGCTATATTTACCATTGTTATTTCCGTTAGTTGATGTAAATAAGTTAAAGAAAGAAATAACATCATTATAATCAGCACCCCAACCTCCAGCACAAATATCAAATTCACCAGCTGTTCTAGCTTTAAAATAAGAAGGAGCATCCACTGAATAAGTAATTGAAACATTTATTCCAAGATTTTTCTTATATTGAGCTTGAATAAACTGAGCTTGAGCTGTTGTAATTGAAGTTGCTTTAGACATTAATAACTTTAAAGTAATTTTTGATGGATCTGAATTTAAACCCAATTCCTTTAATCCCTCAGATAAAAGTTTTTTGGGATCATCTTTAACTGATTTTAATGGTTCTGGTACCGCTGTTCTATACTCAACTTTTCCAAGCATTATCTTGTTTGGAATGAGTCCCTTAGCAACATAATGTTGTTTGAATACTGTATTTATTTGCACCTGTCTATCGTATGCAAGTGATAGAGCTTGTCTTACCTTTGCATTTGATAATGCCTTAGTCTTATTATTAAAAATATAGTAGTATACTGATGGATCATAACCCTTAAAGTATGAAATGTCCCCTGCTTTTGCTTCCTTTTGTAGTGGTGCAAGGTAATCAGTAGTTCCCCTAATCATATCAATTTCCTTAGCTTCAAACATTTTATTGAAAGTAGCTGGCTCGTCAATTACCTGAGCATTAACAGTTGTGAGCTTTACATTAGCCGCATCCCAGTACTTGTCATTTTTCGTATAAACAACCTTAGTACTTTTTGTATGATCTGAAACTACAAATGGTCCATTATAAACCATTCCCTTAAAATCTTGACCATATTGATCTCCTAGTTTTTTCACTATATCTTCTCTTTGTGGAACCAATCCTTTAAAATTCAATGTACTTTCAAAGTAAGCACTTGGTTTTGCAAGCGTAACTTGGAAAGTATTATCATCAATTGCTTTTATTCCCAAGTCTTCTGGTTTAGCAACACCTGTATCAGTTGCTCCTTTAACTCCCATTTCATTAAGGAATCCAAGGTAATCTTGACTTATTTTTGGGTTAGCCAATCTTTGCCATCCGTAGACATAATCTTGAGCCCTAACTGCCTTTCCATCTGACCACTTACTAGCCCTAATATGGAAAGTGTATATTGTATGGTCAGCATTAGTTGTCATCTTATCTGCCCCAGCAAGAACAGTTATAGTCTTACCATCCTTTGACACTTCTCTCATAAGCCCTTCATCAACATTTGTAAGTGTAGTAAATGATTCCATGTCACTAACTACTGCAGGATCAAGTGATGTGTAATCGTAACCAAGTATGTTAGCTGTTTGATCAGCATCGAGTTTAGTACTTGTTGATTTTGTTGTACTTGAACTATCACTACCTTTGCTTGAGCAACCAACTAATGCCACACTTAACACTAAGGCTACAATTACTGCTGAAATAATTTTTTTGCTTTTCATTAATAGTCCCCCCTAAATTACTAAACTATCACTTCTGATTAAATAAAAAATCCTTCTCTAGAAAAGCTAAAGAAGGATGATACCAAATTTAGCTTCTCATCTTCTAAGTAAAACCTACTGGAATTAACACCATTGCATTCAGGTGTGAATGCTGGTTGTCGGGCTTCATAGGGCCAGTCCCTCTGCCACTCTGGATAAGAAGTAGATTAATTATTTAATTTTGTAATATTTAATATTATAAAAATAATAGCAAATAAATAAATAAATGTCAACAGTTTTCCACTTAATCTTTATGTTAATTGTAAATTGCACCCATTTCACCAAAATGTACTTTATACATTTTTTTAGTATTAAAACAAAAAACTATAGGATAGACTTTGGGAATGTCTGTCCTATAGTTATAAGTTTATTTTGTAATTGAAATTATTTTAGGTTTTTTATACTTTGAATTACGGAATTATACATTTCTTTATATTTTTCCCCTTTAGTCTTTTCCTCGTCAACTACCTCTGCCGGAGCTTTAGCTGTAAATTTTTCATTGCAAAGCTTCTTCTCTACTCTATCTATTTCTTTTTTCAATTTTTCTTTTTCTTTATTCAATCTTTCTAATTCTTTTTCTAAATCTACAAGTTCAAGTAATGGCATATATATTTCGGCACCAATAGTCACTACTGTAACTACATTTTCTGGCGCTTCAGCTTTGGAATTTAAAAACTTTACTTCACTAGCTGATGCGAGTTTTTGGAAATATACCATGCCCTCCTCAAATGCTTCTTTTGCCTTTGAAGCATATATAAATACCTTAGCTTTTCTTGAAGGTGCTACATTCATACCAGTTCTAGCATTTCTTACATCTTTTATTGCTTCTATTATATAGTTCATTTTTTCTTCAGCTTTTTCGTCTTTGAATGTGGCATCATACTCTGGCCATTTGGAAATTGTTATAGATTCATACTCATTATCTAAATGAGTATAAATTTCTTCTGTTATGAATGGCATAACAGGATGAAGTAATTTAAGCCCAGTTTTTAGTACTTTATTTAACACATTTAGTACTATGCCTTTAGCCTCACAATCTTCTGCATATAACACTGGTTTAACAAGTTCAATATACCAATCGCAGAATTCTGTCCACATAAAGTCATGTGTCTTTTGAAGTGCTATCCCTATTTCATATTTCTCAATGTTTTCCGTAACTTCTTTTGTAACAGTGTTCATTCTTGACAATATCCACTTATCTGCAACAGTGTAATTTTTACTATCTTTATAATTAGTCATTAATTCTTCATTAAAGTTCATCATAACAAACCTAGAAGCATTCCATATTTTATTAGCAAAGTTTCTAGCGGCTTCCACTCTTGACTCATAAAATCTTATATCGCTTCCTGGAGAATTTCCTGTTGCTAATGAGAATCTTAGTGCATCTGCACCATATTTATCTATTACATCTAGTGGATCAATACCATTTCCAAGTGACTTAGACATTTTTCGACCTTGTTCATCTCTCACCATTCCATGCATTATTACTGTTTCAAATGGTACTTCCTTTAAATTGTAAATACCTGAAAAAATCATTCTTGCAACCCAGAAGAATATAATGTCGTATCCCGTTACCAAAACACTTGTTGGATAGAAATATTTTAAATCCTCTGTATTATTTGGCCAACCAAGTGTCGAAAAAGGCCACAATGCTGAACTGAACCATGTATCTAGCACATCTTTATCCTGATTAAGATTTGTACTATTACACTTAGTACAATTTGTTGGCTCATTTGTAGCAACTATCATTTCTCCACAGTCTTTGCAGTACCATACTGGAATTCTATGTCCCCACCATAACTGTCTTGATATACACCAATCTTGAATGTTTTCCATCCAATTGAAGTATGTTTTTTCAAATCTCTCAGGAACAAACTTAGTTTGTTTTTCCCGAACGGCATCGATTGCTGGCTTTGCAAGAGATTCCATTTTAACGTACCACTGCTCTGATAACATTGGCTCTACAGTAGTTTTACATCTATCGTGAGTACCTACATTATGAGCATGATCTTTTATTTTAACAAGTAGTCCTGCCTGATCTAAATCTTCTACAATAACCTTTCGTGCATCATATCTATCAAGGCCTGAATATTTTCCGTACCCATCACTTATAGTTGCATTTTCGTTGAGAATTACTATTTCTGGTAGATTATGTCTCTTTCCTATTTGATAATCATTAGGATCATGTGCTGGAGTAATTTTAACTGCACCTGTTCCAAACTCTATATCAACGTAATCATCTTCAACGATTGGTATTTCTCTATTTACTAAAGGTAACATTATTTTTTTTCCTACTAAATGTGTATAACGTGTATCCTTAGGATTTACCGCTACCGCCGTATCTCCAAGCATAGTTTCTGGTCTTGTCGTAGCTATTTCTAAGAATTCATCACTACCCACTACTGGATACTTTATATGCCAAAAGTGACCCTCTTGTTCTTCAAACTCTATTTCAGCATCCGATATTGCAGTATTGCATTTTGGGCACCAGTTTGTTATCCTATTTCCCTTATAAATAAGTCCATCATTATATAACTTAACGAAAACTTCCCTTACAGCCTGATTTAAATTTTCATCCATAGTAAAGCTTTCACGGGTAAAATCAACAGAGCATCCCATTTTCCTTATTTGTCCTCTTATTTTTGCTCTATATTCATTAGTCCACTCCCAAACTTTTTCAAGGAAAGCTTCTCTTCCCATTTCTTTTTTCTTAAGGCCTTTCTTTAAAAGTTCATTTTCAACTTTTACTTCTGTTGCAATACTAGCATGGTCTTCACCTGGAAGCCACAGTGTGCTATACCCTTGCATTCTTTTAGTTCTTATTAGAATGTCTTGAAGAGTATTATCAAGAGCATGACCTAGGTGCAATTTTCCTGTAATATTTGGTGGTGGCATTACTACTGTAAAAGGCTTTTTATTTTTATCAACATTTGGTGTGAAAAACCCTTTTTCTTCCCACCACGCATAAAGTCTTTCTTCAAATTCTTTGGGATCATAATTCTTATCGATATTTTTATTTTCTTCCATAATTGATTCCTCCTAAGAAATAATTAGTATATTGATTTCTATGTAACTTGTATTTTTCAAGCAATAAAAAAAGAGCCTTCGTCTATAAAAGGACGAAAAGCTCGCGGTACCACCTTTTTTCCTGCAAATTTGCAGGCTCTTTATAATTTAACGATTAAGAAAACCGTCTTGGCTACTATTCATAATTACATGAATATGCAAAGAAGCTCCGAAGCTACTTCAAGGTTTTTCATATAGAAGATCTTACAACCTACGAATCTTCCTCTCTTAATATTAATTTCCCTCTACTCCTCTTCATCTAGGCTTTTAAAGATTTTATGAAGTTTTCATTTGTTTTCTATTATACCTCTTAATTTTTATATGTCAAGGTATTTTATTTTAATTTTTATAATGTCACATCTACAGAGTTTTCCATATTATATAATAATAACAACTATATAATATGGAGGTATATATGAAAATTAAAAAAATGCCTGTTTTTTCCCTACTTATTTCTCTTGTCTTAGTATCCACATTTTTCTCTGGGTGTGCACAAAAGACTAGTACTACTCTTTTAAAAGTGAAGTTAAACGAAGTAGTTCGCTCTATTTTTTATGCTCCTATGTATGCAGCTATTTCTCAAGGTTACTTTAAAGAAGAAGGACTTGATATTGAGCTTTCAACTGGCCAAGGCGCAGATAAAACTATGCAACAAGTTTTAAGTAAAGCTTCTGACATTGGTCTTGCTGGACCAGAACAAGTTATTTACATCTACAATCAACACCGAACAGACTATCCAGTTATTTTTGCACAATTAACACAAAAAGATGGATCTTTTTTAGTATCTAGAAAAACCGATGCAAACTTTAAATGGGAATCCTTAAAGGGTAAAACTATAATAGGTGGAAGGCCTGGAGGAGTACCTGAAATGGCCCTCGAGTATGTTCTAAAAAATCATGGTTTAAAACCGGGAGTTGATGTGAACCTTATTACTAACCTTGCTTTCACAGCTACTGCTGGTGCTTTTAAAGCTGGTACAGGTGATTATGTTGCTCTTTTTGAACCCACTGCTAGTACTATGAAAAAAAATAATTCTGGAAATATTGTGGCATCTGTCGGAGCATCTGCTGGAACCATACCTTATACATCCTTTTTTGCAACAAAATCTTATATAGCAAAAAATCCAACAGTAATACAAAAATTTACTAATGCAATATACAAAGGTCAAAAATGGGTTAATAGTCATTCTGATAAAGAAGTTGTTAGTTCAATAAAGTCTTACTTCCCTGGTACAGATGAAGCTGTACTTATTACATCTATAAAAAATTACAGAAATATAAATGCTTTCTCAACAAACCCAACATTAACAACAGAAAACTTAACAAAACTTATGGATATAATACAATCTTATAAATCATCATTAATACCTACAAGACCAGACTTTGATAAAATTGTTAACACTACATTTAGTAAAAAAACAGTAACAGATATAAAATAAAGAAAAAGTATGAAATTTCTCCTGCGTCCCTTGCAATCGAACTCGAAACTGGAAATTACAATTAATAATAATAATTTAAATATTGAATATTTTTCTTGGATTATGCTAACAAAAGTATATACTGCGTAAAATGCATTTGAACTCGTCTTAGTTATTCTTAATTTATTCTAATTGCAGATGCGTGAAGAAAAATACATGTTTGAGCGTTAGCGAGTTCGTATTTTTTAGCAACTGTAATTAAAATGAATTTTAGAATTACTTGACGATGTGAAAGCATTGTAGCAATATATACTTTTCGTTATAGCATAATATAAGAAAAAAACTCACAATTAACAATCCATTGGATTATCAGTCTACTTTTTTGTCACTAGCTGCCTCATCATACGCAATACTGACTTCTTCAGCAATCTTAAGATTTTTAAAGGCAATAGACATCATTAGCTTAATCCTGTTAATTTGATTTACTTCACTAGCACCTGGATCATAATCTATAGCAGTTATATTAGCACCCGGATATCTTCTCTTTAATTCTTTAATCATTCCTTTACCTGTTACATGGTTAGGAAGACAAGCAAAAGGCTGCACACACACTATGTTTTTTGTACCACTTTCAATAAGTTCAACCATTTCTGCTGTCAAAAACCATCCTTCACCTGCTTGGTTACCTAGTGAAATAATAGGTGATGCTCCCACTGCTAATTCCTGTATAGTTTTCGGTGCGATAAATCTTTTACTTTTTTCAAGAACTGATTTCATATGTTTTCTAAAACCTTCTATATATTGAATGGCCATATCATTTAATATTTTATCAGTTTTGCTTTTGCCCAAATACTTATATTTAAAATCTGCATCATAAGCACAGTATAAGAAAAAGTCAGTTAAATCTGGCATAACTGCCTCCCCACCTTCCTTTTCAATAACATCGATGATGTTATTGTTAGCTGCGGGAAGAAACTTGACTAAAATTTCTCCAACTAATCCTACCTGTGGTTTCACAATGTTATTAATTTCTATATTATCAAAATCAGATACCATTCGCGTAATATTGTTTTTAAACTCTTTACTTTTGCCTTCCACTACAGCAACATTACATATTTTTGCCCATTTTTCATAAAGTAAATTAGCTGAGCCTGGTACCACCTCATAAGGTCTAACCTTGTAGAGTACCCTTATAAGCAAATCTCCATATACTAAGGCCATAATTGATTTCTTAACCATGGGATATGTGAATTTAAAACCTGGATTTTTCTCAAGGCCAGCAGCATTTAAAGATACAACTGGAACTTTTAAAAATCCAGCATCCTTCAATGCTTTTCTAAGAAATCCGATGTAATTTGTAGCCCTACATCCTCCACAAGTTTGAGAAATTATAACCGATGTATTTTCCACATCATATTTACCCGATTTAAGTGCTGCAATTAGTTGCCCAACTACAATTATTGTGGGATAACAAGCATCATTATTTACATATTTTAATCCTTCATCTACAGCTTTAGTATCTACTGATGGCAACACTTGCAAATTATATCCTGATGCGTTAAAGGCTTCTTGTACAAATTGAAAATGTATTGGCGACATTTGTGGACATAAAATTGTGTGCTTTTTCCTCATTTCTTTTGTGAAGATGATTTTACTATCCATCTCGTGAACTTTTCTCGGCAAAATTCCATTCTTATCTCTTTCATTAAGTGCAGCTTTTAAGGATCTAATTCTAATTTTAGCTGCTCCCAAATTATTGCCTTCATCTATTTTTAAAGTTGTAAATATCTTACCATTATTTTCTAAAATTTGACCAACTTGATCTGAAGTTACTGCATCAAGCCCACAACCAAAAGAATTTAGCTGAATAAGCTCAATATTTGGCTCACCGGATACAAAGCTGGCTGCTGCATATAACCTAGAATGATATACCCACTGATCTACCGCTCTTAAGGGTCTTTCAACAATGCCTAGATGAGCCACTGAATCCTCGGTGAGTACAGGCATATCAAAATCAGCAATTACGCTAGGAATTCCGTGATTAATCTCTGGGTCTATATGATAAGGTCTCCCAGCTAAAACGATACCCCTTTTTCCGGTCCTCCTAATATATTCTATGACTTCCTCGCCTTTATTTCTAATATCAGATTTGACCTTTTCAGTTTCGGTCCATGCCTTTTGTGCTGCTATTGCAACTTCTTTTTTGTTAACGCCAAAACTAACTAACTCGTCAGTTAATCTCTTTACTAATTCTTTCTCATTGTCTAATGAAATAAATGGATTTAGGAACCTAATATTTCTTTCCTTTAAAATATCCATATTATTTTTTATTACCTCAGGATACGAAGTTACTATAGGACAATTATAATTATCGTCTGCGTCCTTCTGCTCTTTTTTTTCATATGGAATACAAGGATAAAATATAGTGTCTATACCCTTATTTATAAGGCTCATTATATGTCCATGTGCTATTTTAGCAGGGTAACAAGCAGATTCTGATGGAATAGTCTCTATTCCCATTTCATATACCTTTTTAGAAGATCTTTGGGATATCTCTACTCTAAACCCTAAATTTGTGAATAGAGTAAACCAAAATGGATAATTTTCATATATATTAAGCACTCTTGGAATTCCTATTACTCCCCTAGAGGCTTCTTCCCTTTTTAATGGAATATAACCAAATATTCTTTTATATTTATAATCATAGACATTAGGGATTTCTTCCTTTTTATTACTAAAGCCTAGTGCCTTTTCACATCGATTACCAGATATAAATTCCCGTTCATTATCAAATTTATTAATAGTAAGAACACATTGATTAGCACATTGCTTGCATCTACCCATGGAAATTTCTACTACTAACTTGTCCAATTTTTCTAATGATAATAATGTAGAAACCTTACCATTTTCATTTCTTTCCTTTGCAATAAGTGATGCACCAAATGCCCCCATTAGACCTGCAATATCTGGTCTAACTGCCTCTCTTCCTGAAACAATTTCAAAAGCCCTAAGCACCGCGCTATTATAAAAGGTCCCGCCTTGTACTATTATCTTTTTACCCATGTCCTTTGGATCTCTTATCTTAATAACTTTAAGCAGTGCATTTTTTATTACTGAATAAGAAAGTCCTGCTGATATATCTCCTACAGAGGCGCCTTCCTTCTGTGCCTGCTTAACTCTCGAATTCATAAACACAGTACACCTTGAACCTAAGTCCACTGGGCTTTTAGCACATAAGGCTACCTCTGCAAACTCTGATACTTCCATATTTAAAGAGTGAGCAAATGTCTCTATAAAAGATCCACAACCAGATGAGCAAGCTTCATTTAGCATTATACTATCTATTACACCATCTTTTATTTTTAAACATTTCATATCCTGCCCACCAATGTCTAATATAAAATCCACTCCAGGCATAAAAAATTCTGCTGCCTTGTAATGAGCTATAGTTTCAATTTCCCCAATGTCCACCTTTAAGGCTGCCATTATTAATTTTTCGCCATAACCTGTTACTGCCGAATTTAGAATAGTTACTTCCTTAGGTATTATAGAATATATATGTTTTAATACCTTTCTAACTAAAGTTAATGGATTACCTTCATTACTCCCATAGTAAGAGTATAAAAGTGCACCTTCCTCATCTATCAGTGTAACTTTAGTAGTTGTAGAACCAGCATCTATTCCCAGATAGCAATTTCCAGTGAACCCTACAAGTTCTCTTCTTGTTGCCTTATATTTACTTTGCCTTTCATTAAAAACTTGTAGCTCATGGTCATCTACAAATAGGGGCCTAAATCTTCGAACATCATGACTCGACACTTCCTTTAATTTTGGAAGTTGATTCTTTAATTCCTCAAAGGAAATAATACTTTGATCCTTTGAGGACATGGCAGCACCTACTGCTACGAATAATTGAGAATCACACGGAAAAATAACTTGATCCTCTGTGAGTTTCAAAGTTTCAATAAACCTTTTCCTAAGTTCGGACAAGAAAAATAATGGTCCACCTAAAAATGCAACATTCCCTCTTATTGGTCTACCACAAGCAAGTCCACTAATGGTTTGGTTAACTACTGACTGAAAAACCGACACAGCAATATCCTCTTTTGCAGCACCTTCATTTAATAAGGGCTGAATATCAGTTTTTGCAAAAACCCCACACCTAGCAGCAATTGGATATATAGTCTTATAGTTTTTTGCAAGTTCATTAAGTCCAGTTGCATCAGTTTGAAGAAGTGATGCCATCTGATCAATAAATGCCCCAGTACCACCAGCACAAGTACCGTTCATTCTTTGATCTATTCCTCCATCAAAATAAATAATTTTTGCATCTTCTCCACCCAGCTCTATTGCTACATTAGTTCTTGGAATAATATTTTCTATTGCATATGTGCTAGCTATTACTTCTTGAATAAACGGAATGTTCATCCATTTAGATAGAGCTAGTCCACCAGATCCGGTTACAACTATAGTAATATTGGATTCTTGAAAATTGTTATAAGCCTCATATAAAAGTTCAGCTATTGTACTTTTTATATCAGAAAAATGCCTCTGATATTTACTATAAACTGTTTTTTCTTGCTCATTTAATACTACTATTTTAACAGTAGTAGACCCCACATCTAACCCAACATGTAATGTTTTTTTCATAATTATCTTCTCTTTCCTCGCGAGTTCGATTTATTTTAGTTTTTAAAAATTTAAAATTTATTATATATATTTATACGTCTTGATATAAACTCAATATTTTCGAAATTTTTAGAACTCTTTCATATATCCTGTTTTTTAGTATATATATCTTTATTCTTCAAAA
>DHIM01000293.1:7030-7492 GCA_002403785.1 Clostridium sp. UBA4746 | reverse complement strand
GTAAGAAGTGAATTGATACAAAATGAATTATTAATTGTATTTACACAATAAACAATGTTGACATCAAATGTAATTTGATGCAATTATATAATATTACAGGAACCAAAATTATTGAAACATAAGATAAAAATAAAAAATAATATATTATAATAAAATATAGATTTATCTTTTTATCTTGTGCAAAAAAGAACGTTGTTTTGCATAACAAGTCCAACTTATAAAACGAAAAATTTATTATTTTTAAGAATATATTTTATTGACTTGTTAGGGTTAAGACAGTAACCACAGTACAGGATATACTGGTACGTTGTCAATAAAGTTATGTAATTATTAGATTTAACACACTAACAACAATTACCAACTACAGTAGGAGGAGATAGTCAATGAAGTTTGCGTTTTTATGCGACACACCCTATCAGATTTTAAATTGTATAAATTTTGTTTCTCATAATATAGAAAATT
>DHIM01000293.1:5603-6838 GCA_002403785.1 Clostridium sp. UBA4746 | reverse complement strand
CAAATTCGGATATATATATATATACTCAATTTGCAGGAGCAGATCAACTGGCACAAAAAATTAATTCCGCAGAAATTTTTAATTCTGTGAATTGCGTTAAACCGTATGAGTTATCAAAATGTTCAATCATTAGAAAAGGTGAAGTTCTTCTTTATAATCTGTTTCCGCGCAAGACAATAAAGAAACACTTGTATAATAAAGATGCAATTAATAATGAGAATTATGACTTTGCCGTAATGTCCGTTGCAGGACATTTTATGATGAACTTTTTAAGTTGTAACTCAAATGCTAACTTATATTTTATTGATGATGGAGCTGGTTCATATCAGGGAAATATTATTGAAGAAGCGATGGGCAACATTTATAAATTGTATTGTTTACTTTTGCATCGTGGTCCGAAGTTTTTAAAAGTATTAAAGCTTTTTGTTAATAATAAAAAATTGTGTAAAAGTACACTAACAGAGGAAACTTGTCAATTGCCTATTTATAACACTACTGATTCGGATTATAACAATTTATTGCTTAAAATATTTGAGAACAAGATAAGTAGCTATAATGAAAGAATAATTTGTTTATGTTCACCATCAGGAGATATATTACAAAAAAGATTTGAATTAGAAAAGCAGATTCTAGATACCGTTAAAAATACAAAAATTGAATATTTAGTACGCTTACATCCTAGAGAAAAAAGCTATGAGTTGTTTTCAGATTATCCTTTAGATGATACAAATAATATGTGGGAGATAATATGTATGCAGAATATAACAGATAGCCATATTTTAATAGCATATTATTCCACTGCTCAGATGACGCCCAAAATAATATATAATAAAGAACCTTATATTATATTTTTATTTGGAATGGATACAACATGTACTAAACTATCCACTTATGAAACAGCATATATCGAATTTAAAAATCTATATACTAATAAAAATAAAATTTATGCGCCTAAGACAATAGCAGAATTTGAAACTATTTTACAAGAATTAGAAAAAATGTTTTAATAATAAATGATATCGCATTAATTATTAAAATTAGATTCAATTGGATATTTATATTGATGCTAAGATATATATATACTGACTTTGTTTTTGACGGTTGTGGAATGACATTATAATGAGCTATTGGGATGCGGTATAACATAATAAAAACAGGAATTAAGAAATTTAAAAATATTATTAAATTATAAATGTATAAAAAAACTTGGAGAAAAAGATATAGACATTAACATA
>DHIM01000293.1:0-5402 GCA_002403785.1 Clostridium sp. UBA4746 | reverse complement strand
GATATAGACATTAACATACGACTGTAAAGAATATTTTTCCAACAGAAAATAGTAATGATCGCTATAGTTGTAGATTTAAGTAACATTATCGGGAATTTCATTCTTATACCAAAATATGGATTATGCTGCGTTGATTTTATTTAATATATATTATAAGGCCTTATAATCTTCAACAAGATGGATAATAGTGGTAATGGACTGTATTGCACTAATTAAAAAGAAAAAAATAATGTAATGAATTGTTTAAATCACAGAAATGAGTGTTAAGTAATAAATACATAAATATAAGTTAATAAAAACTTATTTAGAATATAAAATTAACATAATAATATTATGGGGGAAGAATAAAATGAAAATTATAGGAGTAACTCCAGCTAATATAAATCAGTAACTGATGAAGATATTATCTATAAGAAGTTAAAATGCTACTAGAAAATCAATACGAGTATGATAAGATGATCTATACTTGTAATCATTATGGGGATGGACATGTTTATGAAAAGATAGTAGATAACTTTAAAATAATTTATATTGTTGACAATATTTATTGGATTTTAATAACTTTATAATGAACTAAACCAAATATCACATGCTAATTAACTTCCACAAGAATAAGGAGGTATTAGGAAAGGAGTTATTCATATGAATAATGATATTTTAGTAAGTATTGCAATGCTTACGTACAATCATGAAAAATATATCAAGGAATCTATTGACAGTGTAATAAATCAAAATGTAAATTTTAGGTATGAAATTGTAATAGGAGACGATGCTTCCTTGGATAATACACAAGCTATATTAAAAGATTATCAGAGAGAATATCCAGATAAAATTAAATTGATTTTAAGAAAAAACAATATAGGTCCGACAAAGAATTTCCATGATATCTTAATGCATTGTAGAGGCAAATATATTGCCACCCTGGAAGGCGATGATTTCTGGTCAGATGAAAATAAATTGAATATACAGACAAAATTTTTAGAAAGTAATTGGGATTTTGTTGCAGTATCACATAGCTGTAATACATTTGATCAAGATAAAAAAGTATATATAAACGGGGGAACTTATTTTTACGAAAATGACCATGATTATGGATTTAATGATTTTAAACATATTCAATTTCCAGGACATACTTCTACTATGCTTTATAAAAACATTTTCTTAGATAAAACAAAAGACTACTCAATATTATATAATGCGGATAAATATACTGCTGATAGAACAATTGTATTGCTTTTAGTTTTAGAAGGAAAAATATTTTGTATTGGGAAAACTATGTCCACTTATAGAAAAGTAAGGGCTTTAGGAGAATCTAATATTAATTCTTTATATTTAGATAAGAATACCTATTTAATTCAATTCACATATATTATTGCATTAGATGAATATTCGAAACAAATATGTGGTAAAACTTGTTTATCACTGCAAATTATAGATAGTTATATAATCGGATCGTATGCTACATATTTAAAAAGTAGGACAAAAGAGAATAAAAAAATATTCGAGAAGTTATACGAACATAGAAAACATGTTTATTTGTATTATCTTTTTTCTACTATAAAATTAATGTGTAAGAAAAAAATTAAAAATTTTGTGAAACATATATTTAATTTAGATTAGAAGTACATAAAAATATGCAAGGATAGAAAGATTAATGTGTGGACTGATGCATTTAAAATAGTAATGAATTGAGGGAAAATTAATGAAACAAGGCATAAAGTCAAAAGTACTTTCATCTCTCTTCTGGAAACTCATGGAGCGGGGTGGAACTCAAGGAATACAATTTATAGTTCAAATAGTACTAGCACGTCTTCTAGTACCTAGTGATTATGGAATAATAGCACTTATAGCAATATTTATTACTATAGCTAATGTATTTGTTCAAAGTGGCTTTAGTACAGCACTGATTCAAAAGAAAGATGTTAATGAGGCTGATTTTTCATCGGTATTTTATTTAAGCATATTCGTTGCAAGTTTACTATATGTGCTTCTTTTCTTTACTACACCGTTTATAGCTGCTTTTTATGATGCGCCGCAGCTTATATTGGTACTTAGGGTATTATCGGTGACATTGTTCTTTGGAGCATTTAATTCAATCCAGAATGCTGTCATAGCTAAAGAAATGCAATTTAAGAAACTCTTTCTTAGTAGCCTGGGTGCTGTGGTGGTTTCTGGAATAGTTGGTATAGCTTTGGCATATGCAGGGTTTGGTGTATGGGCTTTGGTAGGACAGCAAATAGCAAATCAATTCTTAGTTACAGCAATTCTTTGGTTTACTGTAAAGTGGAGACCTAAATTAATATTTTCTTTTGAAAGAATTAAAGGATTATTTTCATATGGGTGGAAACTGTTGGTTTCATCATTAATTGATACTTTGTATATGAATTTACGTAGTCTTATTATTGGAAAAATGTATAATCCAGCTATGTTAGGATTTTATAATAGAGGGGAACAGTTTCCTCAAATTATAGTTATAAATATTGATGGGTCAATACAATCAGTAATGCTTCCTACCTTAGCTTTAGAGCAAGATAATAGACTAAGAGTTAAAGACATGGTGCGACGTTCAATTGTTACAAGCTCATTTATATTATTTCCAATGATGGTTGGGTTGGGAGTTATTGCTGAACCGCTTGTGAAAATTTTATTGACAGAAAAGTGGTTGCCTTGTGTTCCTTTTTTGCAAATCGCCTGTGCATCTTATGCTTTATACCCTATACATACGGCAAACTTGCAGGCAATTAATGCTTTAGGACGTAGCGATATTTTTTTAAAATTAGAAATTGTAAAAAAGATAGTAGGTATGGCTATTTTGGGAGTGACTATTTTTTATGGTGTATATGCAATAGCTATAGGGATGTTAGTAAGTGGAATAATTTCTACATTTATAAACGCTTACCCAAACTTAAATCTTCTTAATTATAGTTATAAGGAGCAGTGGAAAGATATAATGCCATCATTATTATTATCTTTAGTAATGGGAGCTGTGGTATATAATTTTAAATGGTTTCACATGACAGAATGGTTGACTTTAATAGTTCAGGTATTTGTCGGAGGCATTCTATATTTAGGGATGGCAAGGATATTTAAACTAGAGTGTTTAATATATCTAATTAATACGATTAGAGATTTGATGATAAGAAAAAGGAGGCGTTAAAGTTGAATAGTTTTTACACTTCTTATGAATTAAAAGAATTAGGCTTAGAAAGTTTTGGGAATAATGTACTGATAAGTCGTAAAGTAAGCATTTATGGTGGAGAGAATATCACTATTGGAGATAATGTTAGAATAGATGACTTTTGCATTCTGAGTGGAAAGATTACTATTGGAAATTATATTCATATTGCAGCCTATACTGCTTTATATGGAGGGAATAGGGGTATTGTAATTCAGGATTTTGCAAACCTTTCATCTAAAATATCAATATATTCAATAAGTGATGACTATTCTGGAGAAACCATGACAAATCCTATGATACCTGATAAATTTAAAAATATTGAAAGTGAACAAGTAATTATTGAGAGACATGTCATAATTGGATCTGGATGTGTAGTTCTACCAGGTGTTGTTTTAAAGGAAGGTAGTTCGTTTGGGGCTATGACACTTATTAATAGAAGCTCAGAACTTTGGAGTATAAATGTTGGAATCCCATTTAAAAAAATAAAAGATAGAAGTAAAAAATTATTAAAATTAGAAATAGAGTTTAAAAAGGAGTGTTTAAAGTGAATAATTTAATTCAAGTAACTCGTTCTTCAATGCCTGGCTTTGAGGAGTATATAGAAGAAATTAAAGATTTATGGGAAAGTCATTGGCTTAGTAACATGGGTGCAAAACATAAACAATTTGAAACAACGTTATTGAAGTATTTAAATACTCCCAATATTACACTTTTTACTAATGGTCACCTTGCATTAGAGTGTACAATAGCGGCACTTAATCTTACTGGAGAAGTTATCACAACTCCGTTCACCTTTGCATCTACAACCCATGCAATAGTAAGAAATGGCTTAGAGCCAGTATTTTGTGATATCAACCCTAATGACTACACTTTAGATGTGGGTAAATTAGAGAGTTTGATAACAGATAAAACATGCGCTATAATCCCTGTACATGTTTACGGGAATATTTGTAATGTTAAGGAGATTGAAAGAATAGCAAAAAAACATAATTTAAAGGTTATTTATGATGCTGCCCATGCCTTTGGTGTAACGGTTGACGGTATAGGCGTTGCTAATTTTGGGGATGCTTCAATGTTTAGTTTTCATGCTACAAAGGTTTTTAATACTATTGAGGGTGGGACAGTAGCCTTTAAAAATTCTGATTTAAGAAAAACACTTAATGATATAAAAAACTTTGGTATTACAGGACCAGAGTCTGTTGAGTATGTCGGTGGTAATGCCAAAATGAATGAATTCCAGGCCGCAATGGGGATTTGCAACCTTCGTCATGTTGACGGTGAGATAGAAAAGCGAAAAGCTGTAATGGAGAGATATGTTGAAAGATTAAGTAATATTAATGGAATTAAGTTAGTTAAACCACAATCAGGAGTGATTAGCAATTATGCATACTTTCCTGTAGTATTTGATGGGTATAAGATGAGTCGTGATGAGGTACTTGAGAAACTAAAAGCTGAGGATATCTTTGCTCGGAAATATTTCTACCCTCTTACTAATAGTTTTGAATGTTACAAAGGCAGATTTGATGTTGAAAAGACACCCGTTGCAAACTATATAGCAGACAGGGTACTAACATTGCCTCTTTATGCTGATTTGGGGTTAGAGGATGTTGATAGAATTTGTGACATTATTCTGAATTACAATAAGGCTAGAAATGAAAGTAAGTTAGAAGTAGCTGCGGCATTAGCAAGGAGTTAACTTCCAGGTAGTAACAGAGATTGACAGCTTCATTTTCAAAATTGGTAAGGCGGTAGAATGGAGCAAGGCGACCCGATGGTCCGCCAAGGCCCCCCGGGGGAAGTGAACGAATTGTGAACGACCAACGCGAAGGCTAGGCGAAAATGGGACATTTGATGCGGATTAAAGGTGAAGAAGTTGGGCTGGAGAGTTGAGAAGTTGGGTAATAGAGAACAAAAAAACTTGGCGGAAGCCATGGGAGGAAACCACAAAATATATAGAGGTATATATTTTGTGGTTTTTTCGGCGTGAAGAGTGGGTTGAACTAAACCGCTAACAGCGGTGGCAGACGAGTGCTAATTATGTTAATTTAATTTTTACTTAAATAAAATATAAAGAATTATCTTAAGTAACTAAGATAATTCTTTATTATAATAAACACTTCCTATAAACTTTTATTGTCGAAATAAAAAATAAGGAAGTGTTATTATTTATGTCAGAATTAAGAGAAAAAATGAAAATGGATATGGAATTAAGGGGTTATAGCCC